>JBJSZF010000530.1:0-4843 GCA_046090125.1 Verrucomicrobiota bacterium | reverse complement strand
GCGAAGTAGGAGCCGTCCACGACCGTGAGGAAGGCGCGCTTGCCGGGCTCGATGGTGCCCAGCCGGTCGGCCAGCCCACACAACCGGGCGGGAACGGTGGTGAGCCCCGCCAGGGCGTCGGCCTCGGGCAGGCCACGGTCGATGGCGGCGCGCAGGTTACGGCGGAAGTCCTTCCGGTCCGAGAGGCCATGCGTCGTCAGGGCGACGTCGAGTCCGGCGCGGCGCAGGACGGCGGGGTTTTCCGGCGCCCAATCCCATTGGCGGAGCAGGTCGAGGGGCACCGTGTCCCAGTCGGCGTCCGTGGGAAGCTTGGGCGCGGCCGGGAACACCAGCGGCACGATGAAGGGAGCCTTCATTTCGGGCAGGAGGTCCGGTCGTCGCCATTCCTGGCCGGAGGCAACGATGCGGGGCTGCCAACCCAGCTCGGCCGCGAGGCGCACGGCGCGGTCGGCCATCAGGATCGAGCCCAGGTCGAACGTGACGGGCAGGGGGGCGGCGGGATCGAGGAGGGGTTGGAGGGCGTCGAGGGCGACGTTGAACTCGGCCGGGGCCGAACCACCGGCAGCGTTGCGGCGGTCGCGATGCCATCGGGCGTCGAGCCCGGTTTGGCGCACGACGGCGATCGCTCCCATCAGCGAGTTGGGGTAGCCGTCGCGGCCGGGCAGGGGTGAGAAGGAGACGTGCTGGGCGGTGTCGGCGCGGAGGATGGATCGGTTGGGGTTGGCGCTGCCGAGCGCCACGGCGACGCCCATGCCCCGGAAGATGCCGCGCTCGGGGGCGAGGTTGGCGACGGTGAAGCCCGCCTCGCGCAGGGATTCGTTGAGCTTGGCGTCGGGGGTGTACGCCTCGGCGAGGCGGAGCTGGGGTGTCACGTCGGGGATCCCGGAGCCGGGGCCGGGATTGCCCGGGTCTTGCTCTTGCCCGGGAACGCCCAGGAAGCGCGGGTCCGAGGCGACGCCGGACGCGAGGGTGTCGGCCCGGCTGGCGGGCGAGGCATCGTCGGTGGCGGGCGTGGCGGGCGCGCTGGGAGGGTTGGAGGCGGTTGTTCGGACAACGTGGGCGTCGATGAAGCCGGGATAGACGACGAGGCCGGCCATGTCCCAGACGCGCGCTCCGGGCGGCGGCGTGAGAGCCGGGCCGACGGCCTCGATCACGCCGTCGCGCAGGACGACGGTGGCGTTGGAGTAGTCGGTGCCGGGCTTGGCGACGACGCGGGCGTTGATGAGCGCATGGAGCGCCGTGGGCCGCGGCGTGAATCCGGGGGCCTCGATGGGGTCGGCCGCCTCGGCTCTGCGTGCATGGGGCATGACGAGCCCCAGCACAGGCAACACGAGGAAGAGGAGAGACGCCCGTCGGCACGGGAGGAAGCCCTTCGACATGCGCGGGACCGTATAGCGGATTGGCCCGGGGCCAAGCCGGTTTCTCGGCGGCGACGGCGTCTCAGGCGGCCGCCCGGCAGCACGGCGCGCGGGCTCACGAGCCATCCATGGCAATCCCGAGCACCTCGGCGGTCCGACGATGGTGGCGCTCGAAAAGCCGGGCATGGGCCGGGTTCTTCAGGTCCACGCCATGGGTCGGCATCATGAGGTCCAAGGCATCGCGTCCAGCGCGCTCTTCCATCAACCCGGGCAGGCAGCGTCGGATCACTTGCAACGCCACGTCGGCCGCGACCGATGCCCCGGGCGACGCGCCGAGCAGCGCCGCCAGGGAACCGTCTGATGACGCCAACAGCTCCGTCCCAAAGTAGATCGCCCCGGCGTCGGACCGCTTGATCCCCTGGACGCGGATGCCCGCCTCCACGAGCCGCCAGTCGGCGTCGCGGGCGAGCGGGTAGAACCGACGCAAGGCGGCAAGCCGGTCGTCCATTCCCTGCAAGGCTTGCCCGACCAAGTACGACACCAACGCGCGGTTGCGAAGGCCCGCCCGCGCCAACGTCCCGATGTTGTCCATCCGCATGGATCGGGGCAGGTCCAAGAGGCCCCCGGCGTGGCGCAGGAAGCGGGTGGTCCATGAACCGAAGGGCCCGAACATCAGGCGGTCCTGACCTCCCATGCGGCGAAGGTCGAGGTGGGGCGCGCCGAGGCTGGGCGACGACGGCGGCGTGGCCCCGTACACCTTGGCGCGGTGCCGGGAAGCCAGCGCGGGGTCGTTGCAAACGAGCCATTGGCCCCCAATGGGAAACCCGCCAAGTCCCGCGACCTCCGGCAGCCCGGTCGTCTGGAGGATGGGCAGGGTCCCGCCTCCGGCCCCGACGAACACGAAGCGCGCCTGCCATTCCCAGTTTTCCCCCGTGGCCTCGTTGCGGCCCGAAACGTGCCAACAGCCATGCCCGCGACGCACCTGCGCCACCCGCCAGCCCGTCAACACGTCGCATCGGTCTTGCACCGCAAGCCATCCCAAGAGGCGCCGCGCCAGCGATCCGAAGTCCACCTCAGTGCCGCCGTTCATGCGCGTGGCCGCAACGGTGCCGGGCCTGCGTCCTTCCATGACCACCGGGGCCCACGCCCCAACCTCGGTGGCGTCCGTCGCCAGTTGCATCCCGCGGAAGAACGGATGCGCCGTCATCGCGGCATGACGCGCGCGCAGGAACGCCGTGTCCCGGTCTCCCTCCACGAAGCACAGGTGGGGCACCGCATGGATGAAGTCCGACGCCCTCGCGACGATCCCGGACTCCACAAGGTGGCTCCAGAACTCCCGGGACCGCTCGAATTGCTCGAAGATCGCAAGGGCGCGCTGGACGGGCACGGACCCGTCGGGGGCGCGGTCGGGGGTGTAGCTGATCTCGCACAACCCGGCGTGGCCCGTCCCGGCGTTGTGCCAGCCATCGGACGCCTCGCGCCCGGCTTCGGCCCCGCACTCCACCATGCGAAGGGAGAGACCTGGCGCCATGCGACGCAACAGCACGCCGAGCGTGGCGGACATGATCCCGCCACCAACGAGCAGGAAGTCGCTGGCGTGTTTCGTGGCGTCGTGCATGCGAGCGGCCGGACGTTCCGGTGGATGCGGGAGCCTGCCGCAGGAGCCGGAGGATTGTCACGCGCGCGGGGCGGGGACCGGGGGAAGAGGTCATGCGAGGCGGGAGCCTGGAGAAGCGGCCGGGCACGTCCGCGCTCCCGGCGTTGCGCCCGCCACGATGTTCTCGGGAAGCCCGAACCCTTCGGGATGCACCGTGCGGCGTTCGGGCTTGAAACGCGGGGTGGCCATGTTGGCGGAGTTGTGGGGAAGGTGGGCTCATGCAAGGCAAGATGACGCGGCGAGGATTTGCCGGTCGCATGGCGGCGGCGGGTTGGGCGGCGATGGGGTCAGCGCGGTGGCTTCATGGGCAGGGCCCGACCGTGGCGGTGGGAGGGCGGCCGTCGGTGGTGCACGGCGTCCAGAGCGGCGATGTCACGGGGGAGTCGGCGGTGGTGTGGGCGCGGTCGGACCAGGCGGCCCGGATGACGGTGGAATGGGACACGACGGACCGGTTTGGGAACGCGCGCCGCGTGACGGGGCCGGTCACGGGACCCGAGGCGGATCATACGGCCAAGGTGGTGTTGGCAGGATTGCCCGCAGGGCAGCGCGTCTTTTACCGGGTGCGCTTCGAGGACCGCCAGGGGGTCGCGGGCGACGCGGTGACGGGGAGCTTCGAGACGGCGTCGCGGGAGCCCGGCGAGGTGCGGTTTGCGTGGTCGGGCGACACGTGCGGCCAGGGGTGGGGCATCGACGCGTCGCGGGGCGGGCTGCGGACATACGAGTCGATCCGTCGGGCGGAGCCGCAGTTCCTCGTGCACAGCGGCGACACGATCTATGCGGACAACTCGCTGCCGGCGACGGTGGTCCTGCCGGACGGGACGACGTGGAGGAACCTGGTGACGCCGGAGAAGTCGAAGGTGGCGGAGACACTGGCGGAGTTCCGGGGGAACTACCGGTACACGTTGTTGGACGCGAACGCGCGGCGGTTGTTGGCGGAGGTCCCGATGTTCGTGCAATGGGACGACCATGAGGTTCTGAACAACTGGTGGCCCGGTCAGAAGCTGGCAAAGGGCGGGTATTACCAAGAGCTGGATGTGGACCTGCTCACGGCGCGGTCGCGGCAGGCGTTCTTCGAGTACCACCCCATCTCGGAGTCGCCGGGGCGACGGATACATCGTCGGATCTCGCGAGGGCCATTGTGCGAGCTGTTCTTCATCGACCTGCGGAGCCATCGGTCGCCAAACAACCCGAACCGTCAGGCGCGCCGCGGGCCGGACACGGACCTGATGGGGGCGGGGCAGGTGGCGTGGCTGGTGGACGCGATGGCGTCGAGCCGTGCGACGTGGAAGTTCGTGTGCAGCGACATGCCCGTGGGGTTGGTGGTGCAGGACGCGAAGGGCAGCGAGGCCTATGCGAACGGGGACGACGGTCCGCCGCTGGGGCGGGAGCTGGAGCTGGCGGAGTTGCTAAAGGGGTTGAAGGCGCGCGGCGTGCGCAACGTGGTTTGGTTGACGGCGGACGTGCACTACTGCGCGTCGCATTATTACGACCCGGCCCGCGCGCGGTTCACGGAGTTCGACCCGTTCTGGGAGTTCGTGAGCGGGCCGTTGCACGCAGGAACGTTTGGCCCCACGCCGCTCGACCGGACGTTCGGGCCGGAGGTCCGGTTCAGCTCCCGGAAGCCCGGGATGGCGTCGGGCGGCCCCTGGAGCAAGGAGCAGTTCTTCGGTACGGTTCGGATTGATCCGGTGACGCGGGCCTGCACGGTGGCGCACTGGAACCGGGACGGGGAGCGGCTGTGGTCCGTGGAAATGCCCGTGGCGTGACGGGGAGCGAGGGGCGAGGGGCGGGAAGCGGGAAGCGGGGAGCGGGAATTAGGCGAGGACGG
>JBJSZF010000529.1:0-1279 GCA_046090125.1 Verrucomicrobiota bacterium | reverse complement strand
CGAGCACGTCGCGTTTGGCCGCGGCGCGCACGGCGTCGTACACCGCGCGCTCGGAGTCCTCGAGCTCGACCTGCAACACGATGTCGGTGCGCGGCGGCAGCTCGGGGGCGACCTCGCGTTTGAGGCGGCGGAGGAGGAACGGGCGGATGCGGCGGGAGAGGCGGGCCATGGCGGCCTTGTCGCGTTCGCGGGCGATGGGGACCTCGTAGCGCTCGCGGAAGTCGTCGGCGGTGCCGAGGTGGCCGGGCATGAGGAAGTCCATGAGGGACCAGAGGTCGAGCACGGAGTTTTCCAAGGGGGTGCCGGTGAGGACGAGGCGGTGGCTGGAGCGGAGGGCCTTGACCGACTGGGCGTTTTGGGTGCCGCGGTTCTTGATGTGCTGGGCCTCGTCGAGGATGACGGTGTCGAACTCGTGCTGGCGCAAGGCGTCGAGGTCGCGCCGGACCAAGGCGTAGGAGGTGACGACGAGGTCGGCCTTGCCCACGCGCGGCAGAAGGGCGTGCCGCCCCGGACCGTGGAGCACGACGACGTCCAAGTGCGGCGTGAACCGGCGAACCTCGGCCGCCCAGTTGAAGACGAGCGACGTGGGGCACACGACGAGGCTGGGGCGACGCTGTGCGACGGGGGTGGACGCGTGGACGGCGGCCAGGTGGGCGAGGACCTGCAACGTCTTGCCGAGGCCCATTTCATCGGCCAAGACGCCGCCGAAGCCTTCGTCGCGCAGGAAGTGGAGCCACGCGACGCCGTGGCGTTGATACGGTCGCAGCACGTCCTCCAACGGGCCGAGGGGAGGGCATTCGAGGCGGACCTCGCCTGTGGCGGCGCGGGCCTTGGCGCGCCAGGCCTCGGGGGCCTTGAGGGCGAGGCCGGCGTCGCGCACGCCGGATTCAAGGAAGGCGGCCTGGGCGTTGGAAAGGCGGTAACGATTGCCCTCGGCGGCCCCGCCCACCTGCTCGGGTGCGGCGTCCACGCGGATTTCCTGGAGTTCCTCGACGGCCCCGGAATCGATGAGGGCGAGCTTGCCGTTGCGGAGCCGACGGGAGCCGCCGCGGAGGAGTTGCTGGATTTCGGAGGCGGGGATGACGGCGCCGGACTCGGCGGCATAGGCGACGTCGAGGTCGAACCATTGCGTGCCGCTGGGGGTGATGTTGAGGCGAGGCGTCACGCGCTCGAAGGAGGCCTGGGTGGAGCGTTCGAGGCGTTCCTCGAGCCGGACCTCCCAGTCGCGTTCCAGGCGAGGATGGACGCGCGCGAAGTAGGCGACGACGCGGTCCTGGCC
>JBJSZF010000528.1:0-2862 GCA_046090125.1 Verrucomicrobiota bacterium | reverse complement strand
CGCGTCGATGTCGGCTGTTCCAGATATGGGTAGGCCTGAAGGATTCGTTCCGGGGTGTGCTGCGCAGCGAGCTGGCGCAGCACATTGCTGACGGTGACACGCATTCCCCGGATGCAGGGATGCCCTGACATGATCAGGGGGGCGATCCTGATTCGACGCAGGCTTTCAGGGTGCATTTCCGGAGGAGGTTTTAACCGCAGATAACGCAGATGTTTACAGCAGAGGACACAGAGAGCGCAGGGAGGGAAAGAGAGGAGGAGAGGGACGGTTCACAACGAAGGTGCTAAGGTAGCAAAGACTGGGTTTTTATCAGGCGTTGCTCTCGTTGCTGGGGTGGTTGTGAAACTTGGTTTCTAACCGCAGATGTTCGGCACACAGAGCAGGGAGGATCGAGTGGAACCGCAGATGGGTGCGGATGGTCGCAGATGATTCCGGGGCAGGAGGATCAGGTGCTTGTTGCAGGGTTACCGGACGGCTGTGACCCGCCACAAATATCAGTGAACTTGTGTCCATCGGGTAGGGTCAACAGGAGCGTTGAATGAATGCACTCCGTGCCGGTCAATTCGCCACTGCGAACCTAGCTGGCGGGGATAGATTCCGATTGAGGTCCCTCGTTCAAAGTTATTGAACGGATTCTCCCAGAGTGGGCGAGGTGTGAACGGCGGCAGAGCGGCAAGGGGTAAGGCTGCAAACAGAAGTCCTTCCAAAAAAGACCCTTGGTGCGCCCTCGTTATCCACAAGGCTTGGGCGGCCCACACGCGCCCGATGGGTTGATGAAACATGCCGTTGTATCACGGCGTCAAGCGTTAGCTTTTCATGCGCGCGTGCCCTTGGCTTCCATGGGTGCGCGGCGGGACTGCAGATGGGCGCCAATGAGCGCGGATGTTGGGAGAAGCCACCCCGTCTCGGCCGCCACGTCATCTGAATGAACCTAGAAACGGCCGCTGTAGAGGGTTCCAACACGAGGAAAGGGCCTTCCGGTCAGGGCGGAGGGGCTCATGGACTGGGATCGAGGGGCTCACCCTGCGGGTGAGGTCGTGTTGGGCTCGCCTGGCCTGTAGGCCGGGTCCCTTGACCCGGCGCACCGGACGTGCGACAGCGCCGCCACCGCGTGAGGACATGCGGCCCACAGCAATCCCTGCTGCCGTTTCTAGGATGAATGTTCATTTTGCTCCCTTCATCGATGGCTTGCTGGACCGCTGGCTGGGATAAGGCGGCTTCCCTGGGTTGGTCTGACACCTACACGTGATGGCTGACATTCCGACCTGTCGTGCGCGATGCAGCTTCGGACGGACTCCTCACGTGCTCCGTGGATTTGGGTGGGTTGATTCCTGTGCCGATGCGATGCGGCGGTCGCGGCGGTCGAGACCCGCGCCGGGTCATGCCCGGCACGCGGCGGGGCTGCTGTGATTTAAAAGACCGGTCCGAGCGTCCATGGGGCGAACTCCTCGTCGCCAATCCCTTGGGTCTCGCTGCGGGTGCGCTTGCCGGAGGCGACGGAGAGGATCTCCTCGAAGATGCGGCGGCCGACCTCCTCCACGGTCTCGGTGCCATCGAGGATGGTTCCTGCGTTGAGGTCCATGTCGTCGCGCATCCAGTCGAAGAGGGTGGTGTTGGTGGCGACCTTGATGCAGGGCATGGGCTTGCAGCCATAGACGGAGCCACGGCCGGTGGTGAAGACGCCGACGTTGCATCCGCCGCACATGAGTCCGGTCATGCTGACGGGGTCGTAGCCCGGGGTGTCCATGAAGGCGAGCCCTGGCGAGGTGATGGGCTCGGCATACTGATAGACGGCGGAGAGGGGTGCCTGGCCGCCCTTGGCGAGGGCTCCGAGGCTCTTTTCGTAGATGGTGGTCAGGCCACCGGCCTTGTTTCCCACGGAAGGGTTGTTGTCGATGGAGGCATGGTGAAGGCGTGCATAGTCCTCCCACCATTGGATGAAGCCCAGGAGCTTTTGGGCGACCTCCGGGGAGGTTGCGCGGCGGGTGAGGAGGTGCTCGGCTCCGTAGATTTCGGGCGTTTCGGCGAGAACGGAGGCGGCACCTCGACGCACCAGCTCGTCGCTCGCGAAGCCCAGGGCCGGGTTGGCGGTGATGCCGCTGGCGCCATCGGAACCGCCGCAATTGAGGGCCAATGTGAGCTTGGAGACGGGGAGCGTTGTGCGGCGCAAGGCGTTGGCCATGGGGAGGATCTGTAGGACGGCCTTGCTGGCTGCCTCGACGGTCCGGGCGACGCCGCCTTGTGCCTGGATGTTGAGGACGGACGGTGGCGTGCCCCCGGGCCCTGCGGACGAGAGACCTTGGTCGCGCACGAGCCGCTCGACTTGGTTGACCTCGCACCCGAGGCCGAGAAGCACCCATCCGGAAATGTTCGGGTGCCGGGCGACGCCGGCCAGGACGCGCTGGAGCAGGCGCGTGGGCTCGTCATCGGGCATCGCGCACCCGCTCTTGTGCGTGAACGCGACCACGCCGTCCACAAGGGGAAAGTCGCGTGCAAGATCCGAGCCCCGGAACCGCTCTGCGACGTACCGGGACACGGATGCTGAGCAATTGACGGAGGAGATCACCCCCAAGTAGTTCCGGGTGCCCGCCCGGCCGTCAGGCCGCAGGAAGCCCTCGAAGGTGCGCGCCTCGTCCGGCGTTGCCGCGGGCAGCGAGACCACCTCCGTGCCGATGCTGGCATCGCGGGCGAAGGGACGAACGACGACGTTGTGGAGGTGGACGTGGTCGCCGGCGCGAATCGGGCCACGGGCGAACCCGAAGGTTTGACCGTACTTCCGAACAGGCTTGTCGTCCGACAGGTCACGCAGTGCGAACTTGTGTCCGCGACCCACGTCGGCGTTCACGACGATGGAATCGCTCC
>JBJSZF010000527.1:0-2064 GCA_046090125.1 Verrucomicrobiota bacterium | reverse complement strand
TGGGGCGAGCACGGCGGTGGCGGCGGCCAACAACGCATCGAGGCCGTCGTATTCGAGGGAGCGGTTGCTGCGCGGGCCCCATGTGTTGGCGTTGGGGGCATTGGATCCGCGGTGGCCGGGGTTGATGAACACGCCGACCAGGACGGGCACCTGGCCCTTGGCGATGAGGTTGTCGAGGACGACGGGAGCGCGCATGCGGCCGTTGGTGGACACGTAGGCATGGCCGTCCTGGAACACCATGAGCGCGGCCGGGCGCGCGCCGTTGTACTGCGCCGGGATGTACACCCAGCCTTGGCGCTCGGTGCCGGGAAAGACCTTGGAGTCATTGAAGGCGAACGGCTCGACGCGACCGGTTGGGACACCCTCGGCCCGGGCGAGCGCCTCGGGAGAAATGGGGTAGTCGTCGGGGATGCGGCCGCTGGATTGGGCGTGTACGTGGGCCGACGCGAGTAGGGCTGCGGCGGCCATGGCGAGGAGGCGAGGTGCGTTCATGGGCTGGGTTGCCTTGGGCTACGGGTATGGGCGGGAAAAGTTCAGGAATCGACGCCGACCTCGCGGCGCAGGAGGTCGCAAATGGGCCGGGACAACGCATCGAGCTCGAGTGCGTCCGGCCCCTCCACCAGCAGGCGCACCTTGGGCTCCGTGCCGGAGTATCGGAGGAAGACGCGTCCGCCCTTTGGGGCGAGCACGGCGGTGGCGGCGGCCAACAACGCATCGAGGCCGTCGATGTCGTCGAAGGCGCGCTTCTCGCGGACGCGGACGTTGGAGAGGAGCTGGGGGAAACGGGTCCAGCAACAGGCGAGGCGGGAGAGAGGCATGCCTTGGGCCTTCATGATGGACAGGACCTGAAGCGCCGCGACCAACCCGTCGCCGGTGGTGGAGTGGTCGCGGAAGATGAGGTGCCCGGATTGCTCGCCGCCCAGGTTGAGGTCGTCGGCCACCATGCGGTCGATGACGTTCTTGTCGCCGACGTCGGTGCGGAGGACATCGCCACCCTGGGCGCGAAGGGCGGCATCGAGCCCGGCGTTGGACATGACGGTGGCGACGAGGGTCTTCTTGGCGAGGCGTCCTTGGCGGAGGAGTTCAAGGCCGCAGATGGCGAGGATGTCGTCGCCGTCGATGAGGTTGCCATGCTCGTCGCAGAGAATGACGCGGTCGGCGTCGCCGTCATGGGCGATGCCGATGTCGGCGCGGTGCTCGCGGACGCGGGCGCAGAGGGCGGCGGGGTGCATGGAGCCGCAGTCGAGGTTGATGTTGGTGCCGTTGGGCTGGTTGCCGGTGACGATGGCCTCCGCGCCCAGCTCGCGGAGGACGGCGGGGGTGGACTTGTAGGCGGCCCCGTTGGCGCAATCGACGACAACGCGGAGGCCCTCGAGGGTGAGGCCGCGGGGGAAGGAGGACTTGGCGTGTTCGACGTAGCGCCCGAGGGCGTCGTCGATGCGGACGGCCTTGCCTATCTCGCCGGCCGTGGGGCGGATGCTGCCGATCTCGCCGGAGAAGACGAGGTCCTCGATGCGGTGCTCGATGGGGTCGGCCAGCTTGTAGCCGTCGGGGCCGAAGAACTTGATCCCGTTGTCGTCGTAGGGGTTGTGGGAGGCCGTGATGACGATGCCGGCGTCGGCGCGGAGGGACCGGGTGACATAGGCGACGCCGGGGCTTGGGAGGGGGCCGATGAGGAGCACATCCACGCCCATGGAGAGGATGCCGGAGGAGATGGCGTTCTCGAGCATGTAGCCGGAGAGGCGCGTGTCCTTGCCGATGACGATGCGGAATCGTTGGCGGTCGCGGGCGACGAGGTGGGGAGACTTGAAGACGTGGGCCACGGCGCGGCCGAGGCGCAGCGCGGTCTCGGCGGTTACGGGCTCCAGGTTGGCGCGGCCGCGGACGCCGTCGGTTCCAAAGATGCGCGGTGCACTGGGGGGGGTCATGGGCGTCGTCGTGGGTCTGGTGCAGGGGTGGAAATGCGCTCGATGGAGACGTCGCGCGGGGAGACGGACACGACCTCGGCACCCTCGGCGTTGACGTGGACGCTGGCCTGCCGGCCGGTGCCTGCGGGTGCGTCGG
>JBJSZF010000526.1:0-1453 GCA_046090125.1 Verrucomicrobiota bacterium | reverse complement strand
CGCCCTCCAGCCGATGCTCGCCCATTTCGTCGAGCGCCAGGACCTCTCGCCCGAGGAGGTGAAGGAGCTGGAACAACTCCTCGCCCGCCGCAAGAAGCGTCGCTGACTCGCCCCCCGCTCCCCGCTCCCCGCTCTCCGTTCGCCGCTCGCCGCCCATGAACACGCTTCACCACCTCGCCATCCTGTCGGTTCAGACCGCGATCCTCGCCCTGTTGGCCTTCCTCGTTACCCAAGGTCTCCGCGCATGGCTCACCGCGCGGGCGCGCTGTTGGATCTGGGGGCTGGTCGTCCTCCGCTTGTGCCTGCCCATCTCGCTCGGCGCTCCGTTCTCCCTGTTCAACTTCCTGAACCCTTCCGCCGTCGTCGTTTCGCCCATGCCACGCGCGGCATCCGTCGGCCGGACGGTCGAACAGCCCGAACGATCCCCCCGAACCGCGCCTGTACCCTTGCCCGGGCGCATCCAATCCCCGGGCGAACCGCTGATGGCCGAAGCCCTGTCGGTGGAGCCTGCGCGGCCGGTTCCGTCGCCCATTCCAACGGTTGCGCCCGCCTCGGAAACCGCCACGCCTTGGACGTGGATGATTTGGGCGACGTGGGCGGCGGGTGCCTTGGCATTCATGGGCCGGACCGCATGGCTGGCGTTGCGGATGCATCGAACGGTGGCGCGCGGCGTCCCAGATACCTCCCCGACGCTTGCTGCCGCATTGGACCATGCGCGTCGGCTGACGGGCGTCCGCCAGCCCATGCGGGTGGTGATCCTCCCGGGGATGCATTCGCCGGCGTTGCATGGCGGGTGGCGGCCCACGCTGTTGGTGCCGCCCTCGGTCGAGGGCCTGCTGACGCCCGCCCAGCTCCGTCATGTGCTACTCCATGAGTGCGCGCACGTGCGCCGACGCGACATTGCGTTGAACTGGCTGATGACCGGCCTGCTGGCGTTGCACTGGTTCAACCCGGCGGTGTGGCTGGCGTTCGCCCGGCTTCGTGCGGAACGCGAGCTGGCCTGTGACGAGATCGCCTTGGAGGCCTCCGGCAAGGACGAGGGCGAGGCTTATGGGCGCACGCTGCTGCACCTGCTCACAAGTTGGTCGGACGCATCGCCGATCGTGACGCCGGGCGCGCTGGGGCTACTGGAACGCCACATGGACCTTCGGCGTCGCCTGCGGCACATCGCCGACTTTCGCCCGGGCCGACGCCTGGGGATTCCAGCGGGCTTGATCCTCGCGCTCGTCGGGGCGGTGACCCTGACAGACGCCCAGTCGCCGAAAGCCGCCACGACGAACGGCCCCGGGGCGATGGCCTTGTCCTCGAACCTGCCGCCCGTCGTCCCATTGCGGTACACCAACGCCCTCGCCAAGCCCGAGGACAAGGACCTCCATTCCGGCGGCAACTGGGCGAAGGCCCCCCGCGGCTCCAACGTCCTGGGCGGCGTCTACTTCGAGATCGACGGGCTCGT
>JBJSZF010000525.1:0-6274 GCA_046090125.1 Verrucomicrobiota bacterium | reverse complement strand
CTCGTGCTGGCCGGCTTCCTCCTCCCCGGGCGCGAAGGGAGCCCCGGCTGGTGGTGGATCCTCCTCGCGGGCCTCGGCACCTTCGGCCCCGGCGTCCTGCGGGAGCTGGGCCTGCTCGAGGACAAGGACGAGTTCCAGCTGCAGGCCGCCCGGCGCGCGGGCTACCACGCCTTCCTGGCCGCGGGCCTCGCGGCCTTCGCGTGGATCGCCTTCCTGCGCTCCGGGGCGCGGCACCTCAAGAACCCCGAGGAGCTGGCCACCTTCTTCGCGGCCCTGCTGTGGTTCACGTGGATGCTCAGCTCCCTGGTCACCTACTGGGGCGCCCGGAAGACCGCGGAGCGCCTGCTCCTGCTCTACGGCGGGGCGGTCGGCCTCGCCGGCACGGTCACCGCCCGCAAGGACCAGCGGGCGACCGCGAGCGACTGGATGGAGCTCGAGAAGCAACGCGGCATCTCGATCAGCTCGACCGTGCTGCAGTTCGATTACGGCGGGTACGCGGTCAACCTGCTCGACACCCCCGGCCACAAGGACTTCTCGGAAGACACCTACCGGGTCCTCACGGCCGTCGATGCCGTCATCATGGTCATCGACGCCGGCAAAGGCGTTGAGGCCCAGACCCGCAAGCTCTTCGAGGTCTGCTCCCGCCGCGGCGTCCCCATCTTCACCTTCATGAACAAGCTCGACCGCCCCGCGCGCGACCCCATCGGGCTCATGGACGAGCTCGAGGCGGTCCTTGGCATCCGTTCGGTCGCCATGAACTGGCCCTTGGGCAACGGGACCGACTTCAAGGGCGTGTACGACCGGCTGGAGCGGAAGGTGCACCTCTTCGAGCGCGTCACCGGCGGCATGTATCGCGCGCCCGTGTCCGTCACCGGCCTGGACGACCCCGAGGTGGCCTCGCGCCTTGACCCGTCCACCTACGCCCAGGTGCGCGAGCAAATCGAGATGATCGAGATGGCGGGCGCGGCCTTTGACCATCCCCTCGTTTTGGCCGGCAAGCTGACGCCCGTCTTCTTCGGGTCCGGCGTCAACAACTTCGGCGTCCAGCTTCTCCTCGACAGCTTCCTCCAATTCTCCGCGCCGCCCCGCGGCCGCATGGCGGCCGTTGCCGCGTAGGGTGCGGCGGCCGCGTCGAGGGCTTGCGTGCCTCACGCGCCGAGCGCCGACAGCAAGGCCTTCGCCGCAGCCATCCCGGACAAGGCGGCCCCTTGGACGCCGCCCTCGCCAAAGCCATCCCCGGCCAGCAGCAACGCCGGCGACTCCACCCCCATCGCGAACCGTCCCGGATCCGCGGCCAACGGCTGGCTGAACCGCCAACCGTGCACCTGGAACGACGTCACCCGGGATCCCAGCCATGGCGCGGCGGCCTCCAGCAATAGCCGGCCCGATTCCATTCGGTCCCGGTCCCAGTGCTCGACGCTGAACGCGTGGCAGCCGTGAATCGTCACGGCAGGCAACGAGGAAATCCCCTTCTGATGGTTGTCCGTCACCCGCGCCACCCGGCCATTTCCCGGAGCAACGCTCCCCGGGGCCGGCACCCGGGACGGCCCATCCAGGATCGCCATCACGGCGAGGCATCGCCCGTACTCGACGCGCCGCAGTCGATCGAGGACGACCGGTTCCAACTCGACGCCGCTGGAGGCCATCAATGCCAAGGCCTGCGGCACCGGGATCGTGAGAATCATCGAAGTCGCCGCGAACACCGCGCCCGCCTCCGTGGACACGCGCCAGCCCGACGCGTCGCGGGCGATGCGTGTCACGAGGGTCTCTAGCCGAACATCCAGGCCGGTGGCCAGGTCCTTGGCCAAGCCGGACATGCCCGGATGCCCGCGCCAGGCATGGCCGCCCGCCGAGCAGGGGTCACCCACGCCAGCCCACGCCACCAACGCGCCTCGCGCACGCGACCCCGCCAAGGCCTCCACCAACGCCGGGTCGGTCATCGAAAGGCACGGCGCTCCATGATCACACGTCGCGCCATCGAAACGCCTCGTCGCCATCCGGCCACCCATCCCGCGGCCCTTGTCGAGGATCGTGACGCGACGCCCGGCACGTTGGAGCGTGGTGGCGGCCATCAACCCGGCCATCCCGGCGCCGATGACCAGCACGTCCGCCGCATCCTCCAAGGCATCCATTCGATGCGCACCGTTCCGCCGGTGCATGGGGGCGTCAAACACCAACGGCCCGCCGGCCCCCAATGCCTGGGAAGCCGGGCTGGCGCGGGAACTCGCCACTACTTGGTCTTGTGGCTGCGCGGCTGGCGGGAACGCTCGGCCGGGCGCAAGGACTCCCGCGGCGCCGCCACGCGACGCACCTCGTGTCGGACCTCCGTGCGGGTGGCCTTCCCGCGCGAGTCACGGGCCCCGGCATGCTCGCGCGGAGACAATGGGACCTTGCCGTGCAGCGGTTGATCAATGAGCGCAACGCCCCCGGGCAGCTCCTCGTGCGGGGCCGGTGGTAAGACGACGAGCGGTGTCGTGGCGACGATGACGTTTTTCTTCTTCATGTCATCCAGCGTCGAGCATCCCCAACGACCTGACTGCACCTTCATTGCCCGCCCCGCAACATTTACGGCCCGGGGTGCAACCACGCACAGCCAAGGCGTTGCAACCTTGCCTTCGTGACTCCCCGGGCGCCCCATGGGTGGGTGCAATCTCGGAAGTGGTTGGCGCGGGTAGCGGGCGGGGTTGGGGCGTTGCTCCTGCTCGCAGGCGCGGTGGTGGGTGGCGCGGCGTGGTACCTGCATCCCGGCCATTCCCGAACCAACGGCATCCGGTACGGCGAGCGGAATGGCCGCCCCTTGACGATGGACGTCATCCAGCCCGACCACCCCAACGGCCTGGCCGTCGCCCTGATGGTGTCGGGCGGATGGAAATCCTCCGGGCCGGGCGGCGCGCCGACCTGGCTGGCCGCGCCGCTGCTCCGAAGCGGCTACACCGTGTTCGCCGTCTGCCATGTCTCCCAGCCCGACGCCACCGTGCAGGAGATCTTCGCGGACGTTCAGCGCGGGATCCGGTTCATCCGGGCCCACGCCGCCAAGCATGGCGTGCGGGCGGACCGCATCGGCGTCACGGGAGGCTCGGCCGGTGGGCACTTGTCCATGCTGCTCGCAACCAGGGGCGACGCCGGGCAACCCAACGCCACCGACCCCGTCGAACGCCAGCCCAGCACCGTCCAGGCCGTCGCCATCTTCTATCCCGTCACCGACCTGCTCGACCTCGGCACGTCCACGGAAAACCTGCACGACGGCGGCGCGCCGAAGTCGTTTCGCAAAGCATTCGGGCCCACGGTCACGAACCTTCCCGCCTGGACCAACATCGCGACGGCGTTGTCGCCCGCGCTACACGACCTCCGGGAGTTGCCTCCCACCCTGATTCACCATGGCCTGGCCGATACGCTGACGCCGCCCGAGCAAACGGAGCGGTTCGCCCTTCGCGCGCAGGGCGCGGGCCGGCCCATCGAGGTCGTCTGGCATCGCGGGGCCAAGCATGGCTGGCTCACCATGCCGTGGGACATCCGCCACTTCGCCCAGTGGTTCGACGAGCACCTGCGGCCGCAGCGATGAAGGCGGCAACCGCGTTCAGGCCGCCGCACGAACGGCCTTGAACATGCGGAGGCAACGGTCGCGCTGCACCGCATGGTCCACGATGCGCGCCGGGTAGGCCGCCGATGCCCGGCGCCCGGGATCGTCCCAAGGCCGATGGATGAACTTGTCCGGGACGCCCGCCAACTCCGGCAGCCAACGCCGCACGAACGCCCCCTGCGGGTCGAACTTCTCACCCTGGGTCACGGGGTTGAAAATGCGGAAATACGGGGCGGCGTCGGTGCCCGTCCCCGCGCTCCACTGCCATCCGCCGTTGTTCGCGGCCAGGTCGCCGTCCACCAATCGCTGCATGAAGTAACGCTCGCCCCGCTGCCACGACACCAGCAGGTCCTTCGTGAGGAACATGGCCACGATCATGCGCAGCCGGTTGTGCATCCAACCCGTCGCGTTCATGCAACGCATGGCCGCGTCCACGACCGGGTATCCCGTCGCCCCAACGCACCAAGCCTCGAACCACTCGTCTCGGCCCTCCCATGCGAGCCCGTCGTACTCGCGCCGGAAGGCCCCCGTGGCCACGTGCGGGTGGTTGGCCAGCACCTGCGCGTAGAACTCGCGCCAGATCAGCTCCGTCTCCCACACCTCGCACCCGCGCCTCCCCACGTCGCCCGTCGCCGACGCCCGTGCACGGCCCAATCGCTCCAGCGCCGTCCGGACGTTCACCGTCCCGAACCTCAGGTGCGGCGACAGCCGCGACGTGCCCCCGTCGTCCGACGGCGTGTCACGCCCGGTCCCGTACCGCTCCACGCGCCCCTTCAGGAAGTCGTCCAAGGCCCGCAACCCCGCGCGCTCGCCCGCCGGAAAGAGTTCCACGCCGCACGGATGCCCCAGCTCCGACGCCGACGCCGGCAACGCCTCGGACACCAACGACGCGTCCGCCGCCACCCGGGCCTGGCCCAGGCGCGGCCGCGGCGACGGCACCGGCCGCGAACGCCACGCCCGCGAGTACGGCGTGAACACCGTGTACACCCCGGCCGCACCCGTCAGGACCTCGCGCTCCTCCCACACCACGGAATCCTTGAACAGGCGGAACACCACCCCGGCCTGGGCCAGCACGGTTCCCACGCGGGCGTCGCGCTCCCGCGCGTAGGGCTCGTAGTCCCGGTTGGCAAACACCGCCGACGCCCCCGTCTCACGGGCCAGCTCCCGGAGCACGTCATCTGGACGCCCGCGGCGCACGACCAACCGATGCCCCAACGCCGCGAGGTTCGATTCCAGAGACCGCAGCGACTCCAGCAGGAACGCCACCCGGGGACCGCCCACGTCCGGCGAACGCAGGATGGCCTCGTCCCAGCAAAACACCGGGACCACGCTCTCGCCGGCTTCGTCCGCCTCGTGCAACGCCGTGTTGTCGGACACCCGCAAGTCGCGTCGAAACCAATGAATCACCGTCTTCACCCGCCCATCGTGTCACGGTCCCGGCCGATTGCACCCGCGCAGAGCGCCGCGGCGGGGACGGTCCATTTCGCGCTCGTCTTCGGGGCGTCGTTGCCGCGCAATCCTGCCCCGCATGATCGAGCTGGAGAACGTCGCCAAGCACTTCGGAGACGTCCGCGCCGTGGATGGCATCTCGCTCACGGTCCGGCCCGGGGAGTTCTTTTGCGTGCTAGGACCCAACGCGGCGGGGAAGACCACGACCATCAAGATGATCGCGGGGCTCATCCGGCCGGACCGGGGCCGCGTGCGCGTCGGCGGGTTCGACCTGGTGACCCACCCGATGGAGGCGCGGGCCTGCCTGGCCTACGTGCCGGACTTTCCCTTCCTGTACGAGAAGCTCACGCCGTGGGAGTTCCTGCGCTTCACCGGGCAGTTGTTCGGGATGGACGACGCCGCGATCCGCTCGGGGGCGGAGGAACTGGTGCCGCGATTCCAGCTCGCCGAGTGGCTGCACAAGCCCATCGACGGCCTGTCGCATGGGACACGGCAGCGCGTGGCGATAGCCTCCGCCCTGCTGCACCAGCCCCGCGTCTTTGTCATCGACGAGCCCATGGTCGGGCTGGACCCCCACCACGCGCGCGTGGTGAAGGACCTCCTCCGCGAGCGCGTGGACCAAGGCATGACCGTTTTCCTGAGCACCCACCAAACCTCCGTCGCGGAGGAGATGGCGGACCGGGTCGGGATCATCCACCGGGGTCGCCTCGTCGCGTCCGGGACGCCATCGGAGCTGCACGCGCAGGCGGGGACCAACGGGGCGTTGGAGGCGGCGTTCCTGGCCATCACGGACGGCGAGAGGACGGCGCGGCCCGAGACCACGCCCGGGGGGGCGGCATGAGGCCCGCGCTCCCAGCATGGAATGGCTTCCTGTTGCTGGCGCGGGTGCACGGGCTCAGCGCATGGCGGCGGATGGGTTCGTTTGGGGGCCGCTCGCGGCTCACGGCCCTGGCCACGGCGGCGTTCGTCGCCGCCTACGGGCTCATTGCGTTCTCCATCTTCCACTTGGGCCTGCGCTTCGTGATGCGATTCCCGGGCCTGGGGTCGCTGATGGTGGAGCGGCTGCTGTTCCTGCTGTTTGCGTTCCTGATGGTCCTGCTGCTGCTGTCCAACGTCGTCATCGCGTATGGCAACCTGTTCCGGAACCGCGAGACCGCCTTCCTGACGAGCCTGCCGGTGCCGGTGGAGGCGGTGTTCACGTGGAAGGTGCTGGAGGGCACGATCCTCGCATCGTGGGCCTTCGTG
>JBJSZF010000524.1:0-2779 GCA_046090125.1 Verrucomicrobiota bacterium | reverse complement strand
CATCAACAAGCCCCGGTCCGTCTGGAACCGGCTTCTCAGGAACGCCCGGTCCACCGGCTCCACCACCGTGTACAACCCCAGGTGTTGGCGCGTCAGCCGGCCGGGGATCGTCAGGGACACCCGCGCAAACGCCGTCCTCGGCGCCGGCAGGCCCGCCCGCCGGAACGCGTCGTACGCCAACACCTCCCGCATCTGCGTCGCGTCGTTCACGTTGTTGTTCAACACGAACTCCGGCACCCCCATGAACCGCCGGTTCGTCGCCCCGCGCTCCAAGTCCACCCGGAATGGCCGCTTGAACGCGTTCGGCGCACGCACCATCGAGCTCACCCCCTTGAACCGAACCGAAACGTTCGTGAACGCCGTCCCTTGGATCTCCACCTTGCCCACGCCCCACGGATACCCCGAGTCATCCACCGCCGCCCCGCCTGCCTCACCTGCCCCGGCCTCGCGCCGACGCCCCCCTCCCCCAAGGAACCCCCGCAACACCCCCTCCACCAACCCCGGCCGTCCACCGCCCATGCCACGCCTCGGCCCACCGCCCGACTGCATCTGGCCCCACGCCTTGGCATCGAATGTCAGGTGAATCTCCCAAAGGTTGGTCAATCCAAAGAACCGCGAACCGTCGTCGGCCGTGGCCTTGGGCGCGGATTCCGCAGCCACAGGGGCGGCTGCCAGCGAAAGGCAGACGCACGCCCACCACGCCACCCATCCCGCCACCCCAACGTGCAGCCATCGTCGGTTCATATCGCTCAAGGCGCAGGATGCCGCCCCCGCGCCGCATGTCGATGCGCGAGCTTGGGCGCGCTGCGAACGCGATGCGCAAACGAGGTCGCCGGTGTTCTCCCAGCCGTCACGGATCGCCCAACTCCGGGCGCACGGACGTGCCCGCCCGCCCCACGCCCCGTCCTTCATGACTGGAACCCTTCCCCCCTTCCCGCTTCCCCCTTCCCGCCTCCGCCCGGGTCGTCATCGCCCGCTTCACCAAGCACGTCGGCCCAGCCCCTCCCAACTGCGGTCCTGACAACCCCTCCACGCCTGAGGCACCCTCTCCAGTGAATGGGATCAAGACACGGAAGCCGCTCGTCCGGCGAATGGCATGAACGGCTCGACCAGGCCTCCGGAGCCATGCTGCTTTTCATCGCCGCCTACGCGCCGTGGGCGGCCAACACCCACGTGCCATGGCTCACCGGCGTGCTCGTCGGCTCCTGCTGGCTCTCCGGGCTCCTGCTCGTCGCCAAGTGGATCACCCGCCCCCACGACGAGGACCCCGACCGCACGACCGGCGGAATCCGCTGGCTTCACCGCGTTCCCGCCGTGCTCATGGTCCTTTTTTCCCTCGCGCTGCTCGCCGAGGTCGCCGTCAGCGTCTGGAACTATTCCGCCGTCGTTACACGCCTGCCCGACGGGCTCGAATGGACCTATCGCACGGCCCGCCCCGGCTGGCCCACCACCTTCGACCGCGACGCCACGTCCTCCGCGTTGCTGCGTTACATCGGCCTCGTCGCCGTGTTCTGGGCCATGCGCGACTGGATCCTTCAGGGTGGTTCCGGACGCGGCTCAGGAGACCAGGGCTCCCGCCCCCGCCTGCCGAGGCGGCTGCGCTGGCTCGTGTGGGCGCTGGCGCTGAGCGGTGCCACCATGGCCTTGGTGGGCATCGTGCACCGACTGGACAAGGCCAAGGACCTCCTCTGGCTCATGCCCCTCAAGGACACGCCGAACACGTCCATGTTTGGATCCTTCCCCTACCGCGCGAACGCCGGGCAGTACTTCAATCTCATCTGGCCGTTGCTGGTCGGGACATGGATCGCAAGCCAACGGTCTGAATCCATCCACTCGTTGCGCGAAGGGGGGACGCGGAAGGGCGGGCCGGAGTCATTCCTCTTGGTTTGTGCCGGGTTGATGATTGCGGCGATCTTCACCGCCGCCAGCCGCATGGCCATCGCCATCGCATTGGCGCAGATGGTACTGGTGGTTTTCCTCGCCGCCATTTCGGTGACGAGCTGGAAGCTCCGCGGGACCTTGGCAGGCGGAATGGTCTTGGCATTGGCATTGGGGTGGTTTGCGCAAGGCGACTTCTTGCGAAAGCGCTTCGAGAATGCGTTCGTGGACGAGACGATGAGCGGCCGCACGTCGATCTACGCGTATGCCCGTCCCCTGGCTGACCGCATGCCCACATGGGGTTGGGGAGCCGAGGCATTTCGGACCTACGGGGAGCTGCATCGCCGCGCGTTCCCCACCAACCCGGAGTTTGTTCATGACGACCGCTTGGAGGCTCGCGGGGGCATGGGTTGGGTGGGTTTTGGGATCGTGCTCGGGTGCCTTGCCCTCGTTCCTGCCATGGCAGCAAGCCGCAACACGATCCAAGCAGCAAGCACCCCGCGGATGTTCCTTTGGCTGGGCGGGGTTGGCCTTTTGGTTCATGCCTGCGTGGACTACCCGCTCCAGGTCCCGGTAATTCAAGTCGCCGGAGTCCTGCTTGCAGGGGTTGCCTCCGCCTCTTCTTAGCCCCGTGAACAACTCCGGTTAACCTATACGGAGCGATTCAGTTGGGAGGGAAGTGATTGCGAAGCAGATGCTTCCGCAAGCCGAGGAGTGAGCGAGGCGCGGGCCGATGCGAGGCCCGTAACGAGCGAAGGACGAAGGAGTTGCGGAAGCAGATCGAGCAAGCACGATCGATCCAACGGAATTGGCCCAGCCAAGGCTGATTCCCACGGGCGGCCCACCCGCGGCTGGCCTTGCCTCGCCTCCCCGTGGCACCGTCCGTCGCATGGACTCCCTT
>JBJSZF010000523.1:0-4808 GCA_046090125.1 Verrucomicrobiota bacterium | reverse complement strand
TGATCACCCGGCGCGCCCGAAGGATGTCGTCCGCCGAAACCACCGCCGTTGCCGAGGGCTGCCCGCCCGTGCGCGCCATGAGGTCCATGATTTGGCGCTCCTCCGAACGGCTGGGGTAGCCGATCTTGAGCTTGAGCATGAAACGGTCCACCTGGGCCTCCGGCAACACGTAGGTGCCCTCCTGTTCCACCGGGTTCTGCGTCGCCAGCACCAGGAAGGGCTCCTCCAGCAGGAACGTCTGCTCCCCGATCGTCACCTGGCGCTCCTGCATCGCCTCCAGCAACGCCGACTGCACCTTGGCCGGCGCACGGTTGATCTCGTCTGCCAACACGAGGTTCGCGAACACCGGGCCCCGCCGGATCGTGAACGCGCCCGACTGCGGGTTGTACACCTGCGTCCCCACCACGTCGGCCGGGAGCATGTCCGGCGTGAACTGGATCCGCGAAAAGCGCACGTGAAGCGCCGTCGCCAGCGTCTTCACCGACAACGTCTTCGCCAACCCCGGGACGCCCTCCAGCAACACATGCCCGTTCGCCAGCAACCCAATCACCAGGCGCTCCAGCAGGTAACGCTGCCCCACCACGCACTGGTTGATCTCCGAAAACAAGGGCGTCAGGAAGGCCGACGCCTCCTGGACCGCCGCGTTGGCTGCCACGGTTGCTGAACTCATCCGGCCCTGTATGCCGCACACCGGCCCACGCCGCAACGCACTTCTCCCCGGGAGACGAACCCAAGCCCCCAAAAAAGGGGGGCTCCCCGCAGGGAGCCAAAGCGCTGGGGCGTCGGGCCGTTCATTCGCGACGATCCATCCGTCAGCCGGAGAGGAGGAGGACGGCCAACCCGGCGGGAACGTCCCGCCGCGTGGCCCGACCCGTCGCGCTGGGCGGCGGGAACGCCGCACTCACGGACCTGCGCACGCTCCCGGCGGGCCTACGGTGTCGCCCACCCGCCGATGCTACTGGGCGGCCTTGGCCTGCTTGACCTTGGTCCACTTGTGGGACTTGGCCGAGCTGAGGACGGCATCGACGACGTAGTCCGTGGCGAGGCCATCGGCGAAGTCGGGGCGCGCGGGCTTGCCGGAGTCGAGGCCTTGGAGGAAGTCGGCGACCTGGTGCACGAAGGAGTGCTCGTAGCCGATCTGGAGGCCGGGGACCCACCAGTTCTTGAGGTAGGGATGGTCGCCGTCGGAGACGTGGATGGACCGCCACGCTCGGAGGTTGCTCTGGTCCTTGTGGTCGAACCACTGGAGGCGATGGAGGTCGTGCAGGTCCCACTTGATGGAGGCGTGCTCGCCGTTGATCTCGAGGGTGTAGAGGGCCTTGTGGCCGCGGGCGTAGCGGGTGGACTCGAAGAGCCCAAGGGAGCCGTTCTTGAAGTGGCACAGGAAGGCGCAGGCGTCGTCGATGGAGACCTTCTCGACCTTGCCCGTCAGGTTGTGCTTCCGCTCCTTGATGAACGTCTCGGTCATGGCGTTGACGTCGGCGATGCCGCCGTTGAGCCAGAGGGCGGTGTCGATGCAATGGGCGAGCAGGTCGCCGGTGACGCCGGAGCCGGCCGCCTTGGCATCCAGACGCCAAAGGGCAGCGCCCCCCTGCGGGAGCTCCGGGGAGATGGTCCAGTCCTGCAGGAAGTTGGCGCGGTAATGGAAGATGCGCCCAAGGCGACCCTCGTCGATGAGCTGCTTGGCGAGGACGACGGCGGGGCAACGGCGGTAGTTGTACCAGACCATGTTGGGGACGCCGGCCTTCTTGACCGCCGCCACCATCTTCTCCGCCTCCTTGGGGTTCATGGCGAGGGGCTTCTCGCACAGGATCATCTTGCCGGCCTTCGCGGCGGCCATGGCGATCTCCGCGTGGAGGTTGTTGGGGACGGCAATGTCGATCAGGTCGATGTCGTCGCGGGCGATGAGCTTCTTCCAGTCGGTCTCCACGGAGCGATAGCCCCAGCGGTCCGCGAAGGCCTGGGCCTTGGCCGCGTCCCGGGCGCAGACCGCCTGGAGGACCAGCTCATGACCGGAGTCGAAGAAGTGACCCACCTTGGCGAAGGCGTTGGAATGGGCTCGGCCCATGAAGCCGTAGCCGATGAGTCCGATGCGAATCTGTTTCTTGGCCATAGACGTGATGCGATGTGGAATGTGAACAGGCCGACCCTATGGAAACCGGGTCGGCCCGCCAACCGCAGATTCAGGGGACGGGCGGCGGGGCGTGCATCCGAAGGGTACGGATCGCGTCCCATCAGGAAGCGCCGGGGTGACCGGCCCCGCAGGGCGCGAGGATGGCAGTGCGGCCCGGGACGGCCGCGCTCCCGGCGTTGAGCCTTCCACGACGCGTGCGGGACGACCGCCCCTTGTCGGATGCACTGGACTGCGGAGCGGGGCGAGGCGGACGGCCGCGCTGGACTTGGATCCCGGGTAACGGGTTAATTCGGGGCGAGCACGTTTCCTTCGTCCACCAGCACTTCTGTTGTCCACCGCATGAACACGCAGTTTCCGCATGAGCGCATCCTGATGGGGCCCGGGCCGAGCCCGGTGCCGCACCGAGTCCTCCGGGCGTTGTCGGCCCCGACGCTGGGGCACCTGGACCCCCAGTACCTGGCCATCATGGACGAGACGTGCGAGATGCTGCGCCAGGTGATGCGGACGCGGAATGCGCTGACGTTCCCCGTGAGCGGCACGGGCATGGCGGGCATGGAGTGCATCGCGTCGAACCTCGTGGAGCCGGGCGACGCCGTGATCGTGTGCGTGAACGGCGTGTTCGGCGGCCGGATGAAGGACGTGATGGAGCGCTGCGGCGCGACGGTGCACGTGGTCGAGGCCCCGTGGGGCGAGACGATCGCGCACGAGAAGATCGCGGAGGCGCTCGACCGCAACCCCGGCGTGAAGCTGGTGGGGATCGTCCAGGCGGAGACGAGCACGGGCGCGCACCAGCCCATCGAGGGCCTGGCGGAGATCGTCCATGGCCATGGGGCCATGCTGGTGGTGGACGCGGTGACCAGCCTCGGCGGGCATGAGGTGAAGGTGGACGAGTGGGGGATCGACGCGATTTACAGCGGGACGCAGAAGTGCCTGAGCTGCCCGCCGGGCCTGTCGCCGGTGAGCTTTGGCGAGCGGGCGTTGGCGCGCCTGGACGCGCGCAAGAGCAAGCCCCAGTCGTGGTACCTCGACGTGACCATGCTCCGGAAATACTACCTGTCCGGAGGCGGCTCCGGCGGCGGCGCGCGGGTGTACCACCATACGGCGCCCATCAACATGACCTACGCCCTGCGCGAAGCGCTGGCCATCGTGCTGGAGGAAGGTCTCGAAGCGCGGATTGCACGCCATGCCACCGCGCACCAACGGCTGAGGGCCGGGCTCGAGCGGATGGGGTTGCGCTACATCCCGAGCCGCTCGTTGCACACGTTGAATTGCATCGGGATCCCGGACGGCGCGGACGACGCGGGCACGCGACGGCGGCTGCTGGAGGAATACGGGATCGAGATCGGGGCGGGCCTGGGGGTGATGGCGGGGAAGGCGTGGCGCATCGGCCTGATGGGGCACGGCGCGACGGTGCGCAACGTGGACCTGGTTCTGGCGGCGCTGGCGTCGGTGCTGGGCCGTTGAGGATGCCCCATGGACGCCGTGGCGCTGAGGCGATTGTCGGCGTTGATGCCGGGCCCGCGCCTGTTGCGCGAGGCGGTGCAGTTGGCGGCGTATGAGAGCGACGGGTTGACGGCCTTCCGTGAGCGACCGTTGGCGGTGGCCATCCCGGAGACGCAGGACGAGGTGGTGGCTTTGGTCCGGTTGTGCCGGGAGTTGCGGCTCCCGTTCGTGGCGCGCGGGAGCGGGACGAGCCTCTCGGGCGGATCGTTGCCGGTGCCGGGCGGGATCGTGATCGCGTTGAACCGCCTGAACCGGATCGTGCGCGTCAACGCGGAGGAACGCTGGGCTTTGGTGGAGCCCGGCGTGGTGAACACGCATGTGACGGCGGCGGCGGCCCCGCATGGCCTGCACTACGCGCCGGACCCGTCGAGCCAGTCGATCTGCACGATCGGCGGCAACGTGGCGTTCAACTCGGGCGGAGCCCATTGCCTGCGCCATGGGATGACATCGAACCACGTGCTGGGAATCCGGGCGGTCCTCGCGACGGGCGAGGTGGTGACCTTGGGCGGGCGCGGGCGGGAGTTCGCGGGGCCGGACTGGTGCGGGTTGTTCACGGGGAACGAGGGCCTGTTCGGGATCGCGCTGGAAATCACGTTGCAGTTGGTGCCCAAGGCCGAGCGGTTCCACACGGTGCTGGCGGGCTACCGGACGCTGGAGGAGGCGGGCGAAGCCGTGGCGGCGGTCATCGGTGCTGGGTTGTTGCCGGGGGCGTTGGAGATCATGGACGCGCTGGCGCTGGAGGCGGCGTCGGCGGCGGTGCACGCGGAATACCCGGCGGGCTGCGAGGCGGTGTTGATCGTGGAGCTGGAGGGTCCGCGCGAGGTGGTGGAGGCGGAGCGACGTCGGCTGGAGCCATTGCTGGCGTCGAGCGGCCCGGTGGCGGTGCGCGTGGCGCGGGACGCGGTGGAGCGGATGGCTATCTGGAAGGGGCGCAAGAGCGCGTTCAGCGCGGTGGGGCGGTTGTCGCCGGACTTCATCGTGCAGGACGGGGTGGTGCCGCGGCAGCGGCTGGGCGAGGCGTTGCGGCGGATCCAGGCGATGTCGCGCGAGGCGGGCCTGCGCGTCGCCAACGTGTTCCATGCCGGGGATGGGAACCTGCATCCGTTGATCTTGTTCAACGGGCGCGAGGCCGGCGCGCTTGGAAGGGCGGAGGCCTTGGCCGGGGCGATCC
>JBJSZF010000522.1:0-2562 GCA_046090125.1 Verrucomicrobiota bacterium | reverse complement strand
GGAAAACGCCATCCAGGGCGTGGTCATCCTCCACGGCGACATGCACGCGCTCGCTGCCGATGACGGCCGAAACTCGGACTTCGCACGGGGCGGCGGCGCGCCGATCCCCGTGTTCGCGGCCGCGCCTCTCGACCAGGCATGGAGCATCAAGGGCGGCCCCTACTCTGCGGGCGTGTACGCGCCCAAGAAGGGGGAGGGCTGCTTCGGGCTCGTTGAGGTCACCGACACGGGCGACGCCATCCGCGCGCGATTCTCGGGCAGGACCCAGGACGACGTCGAGCGGGTGCAGCTCGAGGTCACGATTCCGACGAGATAAGCCCGATGGTCACCCGGGCGTTGGCGTCCCCGAAAGGTTCCCGGTCACGACCCCTTGGCGCCGGAGAACTGGGCCTCCTTGTCCTTGAAGAAGACGTTGAACGTCGTCATGGAGCCGTAGCAGCGGGTGATGTACTGCTGGCAATCGAACTTGTCGGCGGAGGACAGGGCCTCGCACGCGTTCACCTTCTGCTCCAGGAGACGCAGGTTGTTCCGCATCATCACGATCTTGTGGAAGAAGAGTTCCAGCTCCACCTCCTTGGTTGCGAGCGTGGGGTCGGCAGGGTGAAGCACCATTCGGCCGCCGTGCCATCGGGACGCGAGTTCCCTCACCATGGCGTCGGGAGCAACCCAGCCGAGGCGGTCCGCCATGGCGTCCACGGCCTCGCGGACGACGGCGCTGAGCGGCACGGTGAGGCCGGAGAGGGCGGCCTGGGGCTCCGCCGGCTCCAGCCCGCTGGCGACGGGATCCACGGTGCGGCGTTGGTCGTCGAACTGCACGTCCGCCGAGTGCTCGGTGATGGCCTTGACGGTTCCATGGCCATGGGCGGGGTGGCGGACGCGCATGCCGACGTGGAGGGCGCTGCAGTTCATGCGCCAATGAAGCGGGTTGGGATGCCGTGCATCAAGCGTCGGCGATGGCCGACCGGCGATGACATGGGCGGGCGCCGTTAGCGTGAAGCCCTGCGCGCCCGCCACGAGGCCACCCGCTCGATGTCCGCGAAGCGAAGGCGGTCGAAGGGGAAGAACCAACGGCGCGGCGCGGGCGTGGTGGCGGGCCTGGGCAGGCTGGCGATATGCGCGAGGAAGCCGGCGATACGTTCCAGGTAGCGGCGGGGTTGATGGCGGGCGGCGAGCAGGGCTGCGCGTTGTAGCGCGAGGGTCCTTCGCCCCTCGTCCCATGTTGCCAAGTCCAGCGCCTGCCGTGCGAGGGCCTCGATGTCGCCCGCCGGGTACACCAGCCCGGGGTCGATGGCTCGGGCATAGTCGTCGCCTCCGCACCCGACGTTGGGATGGAGCGGGAGGACGCCGGCCGTGATGGCCTCGATGAGCGAGATGGGGGTGCCCTCGAAGTCCGAGGTGAAGACCATGGCGTCCCAAGAGGCGATGGCGCGCCAGTAGGCGTCGCCTTGGAGGCGGCCGTGGAACCGATGGCGTTGACGGTCTGGCAGAGCAGCCTCGAGCACGGGACGCAGCGTGCCGTCGCCCACGAACTCGATGCGCCAAGGAACGGTGGAGGTCGCCAGCCGACGGGAGAGGTCGATGAACCGCTCGACGCGCTTCTGGTTGGATTCGAGGCGGCCCGCGAAGCCCAGGACCAGCTCCGTGCCTGGGCGGCATCGAGCCTGCCGGGGGAGCCAAGACGGCGGGTGTACGGGGTAGTCGATGCGCAGGAAGCGGTCCTCCGGCCAGCCGGTCGCGGCGTTGCGGGCCTTGTGGACGAGGACGTCGCTTACGCCGATGGAGCCCTGCATGAATGGGAGGCGACGCGGAAGGACCGCGTCGAGCGCCGGGGTGTCGCTGTGGAGCATCAGCACGCGGCGCTCGGCGCGGTCAAGGTCGAGGAGGAACGGCTGCGGCCACGTGGTGTGATGGACGGCCACGTCGGGTTGAAACCCGGGCCAGGACTCGGCCATCCGGCGGCGCGCCTCGCGGATGGAAAGGGCACGGCGGTAGTCGAGGAACCGGGCGCGGGGGAAGCCTTCCTGGGGCGGCTCCCAAAGGGCAATGAACCGGGAGTCCATGCCATGCAGGTGGTCGGACTCGTGCTGGTAGCGAAGGACGGACTCGACGCCGCCAAGCGAGGCGAACTGGGTGTTGAGGTGCAGGACCTTCATTCGCTTGCGGCGGATGGCGGCACGGTGAGCCACACCTGACCGTTGCGAACCTCGGCTAGGTAGGTGGCCACGGGGCGGTCGGGGCGCGTGAGGCATTGGCCCGACCGGACGTCGAAGGCCCATCCGTGGAGGGGGCAAAGGACCTGGCCGCCTTCGCACCAACCCTCCGCCAGGGACGCGGCGCGGTGGGGGCAGGCGTCGTCGATGGCGTAGAAGGACCCGTTGAGGTTGAAGAGGGCGATGCGGCGCCCGTTGCATTCGACGGTTCGATGCGAGCCGGGCGGGAGGCTGGCGGCGTCGGCGACGGGGAAGGCGTGGAGCATGGGAGACGAGGGGCGAGGAGCGAGGAGCGGGGGGCGGGATGGGAACGCGGTAGAGGTGTCTTGGCCGGGTGAGGTTGCCTCGATTC
>JBJSZF010000521.1:0-16536 GCA_046090125.1 Verrucomicrobiota bacterium | reverse complement strand
CCGACGCACGGACAAGACCGAGACGGTCTTGCTACTCCCACCCCGCCCCCCGCTCCCCGCCCCCCGCTTCCCGCATCCCGCTTCCCGCATCCCGCTTCCCGCATCCCGCTCCCTGTTTGACCCCGTTGGCGCGCCTGTCGCAGGGTTCGCAGCGATGAAGACCCTGTTGGCATTCCTGGGCTGCGTGTGGTTCACGGCGGCGTTGTCCGCCCATTCGGCGACCGATCCTGCGCCGCGACCGGACAACGGATGGAAGGAGCGGCAGGCCTTGCTGAACCAACGCGCGGCGGCCGCCGGGGCCAAGGCGCGCGTGGTGTTCGTGGGCGACTCGATCACGCAGGGCTGGGAGGGCGCGGGCAAGGCCACGTGGGAACGCCGCTACGCGGGGCTCAACGCCGTCAACCTCGGCATCGGCGGCGACCGAACCCAGCACGTCCTGTGGCGCCTGGACAACGGCAACCTCAACGGCCTCAAGCCCGCCGCCGTGGCCGTCATGATCGGCACCAACAACTCCAACGGGGAGGACAACTCCGTGGACCAGATCGCCGAGGGCGTCGCCGCCATCGTCGCAAAGCTGCGTGCCGCGTTGCCCGACGCCACGGTGCTCCTGCACGCCATCTTTCCCCGAGGCGAGAACCCGAACCCGCAGCGCGGCAAGATCGCGCAGGTGAACCAAATCTTGCAGAAGCTGGCCGACGGCCGCCGGGTGGTGTGGGTGGACTTCGGGCATCGCTTCGTGGACGCGCGCGGCGTGATTCCCCGGTCGTTGATGCCGGACTACCTGCACCTGAGCGAGGCGGGCTACGAGCTGTGGGGCGAGGCGTTGGAGCCATTCCTGGCCGCGGCCTTGGACGGGAAGGCGACCACGGCTGCGGCCAGCCTGGCGGGCGAGTGGACGCTCACGTTGCCGGGTCCGAACAACGATCCCGTCGATGTTCCCATGACGCTCACGCAGGACGGGGCGCGCATCGGCGGCTGGGTGGCACGCGGGGCGGACAAGCGCCTGGAAATCACGGACGGAAAGACGACCGGCGACGCGTTCTCGTGGGTGGTGCGCCGCGAGCGCCCGCAGGGCGGCACGATGGTGTATCGCATGAGCGGCCGGATGGTGGACGGCGCGTTGAAGGGCAAGACGGACACCGAGATGGACGGCAACCCGGTGTCCAACGAGTGGACGGCCCGGAGGAAGTAGCCCGCCGAGGCGGGGGGCGGGGAGCGTGGCAAGGGCAGGTGCCTCGCGAAGTTGCCGGTGTTCCCAAGAACGTCGTAGCGGGCTCAACGCCGGGAGCGCGGCCATCCCCGGCCGCATCTCCAGGCTCGTGCCCTTCGGGACCGGTCCAATCCCCGCATCCCGCGCCCTCGTCACCGACCACTTCGTGAGGCACGTGGCAAGGTCGGGCATCCTACTCTTCGTGCCCGGGTGCCTCGGCGTGACCCATTCCTTCATGCGCCCGGCCACCGACGACTCGGTGCGGCACCCGCGCGTTTGCCCCATGCGACGGGCGCATGGCAGCCTTCAAGCCCAATGGAAGCCGTGTGGTCCTTGACGCCGTCGGGGCGATTGACGGTGTCGGGTGGGTGCGGGGCGCTGGCATCGGATCCCGGTGCCTCCGCGGGCATGGAGGCGTCGTGGGATGCGTTGGTGGCATCGTTCCAAGAGGGCATGGCCCCGGGGCTGGTGGAGCTGGCGACGGCACGGCAACGGCGGTTGCCGGTGGGCGCGGCCGGATTGTTTTGGCGTTCGTTTGCGGACGCCTTCCTCGCGGCCGTCGCGCGTGCTTCCGCGAAGGAGGCGGGCGAGGCCGTGTTCCCGGACGTGGCGGTCCTGGGGTCGGGGGAAGCGTCGGAGTGGGTGTTGCGGATGCCGGACATGGCGGGGGCGGAGTATGCGTCGCCGGGGTGGTTCATGGGATTGTGGGCGGAGCTGACGGCATGGGCGCGGGAACGGGCGGCGGGCGCGGGCGGGGCGAGGGCATGGCTGGCGACGGTGCATCCGGGGCTCCATGCGCTGGGGCGCGTGACCTTTCACCTGGTGGAGAACAAGCGGACGCCGGCCACGCCGTTTGCGTTCCTGGCGACGTACGTGCACCGGCTTTCGGACGGTGCGCGGCCGGCGCACCTGCCGTTGGCTCGGGCGTTGCAGGAGTACGCGGGCGCGGGGAACAAGGCGGCCTTGGCGTCGTTGCTCGAGCCGGTGCGGCGCGCGGCGGAGGCCAGCGCGTGGGCGCGCGAGCTGCTGGAGAGCCGGCGCGTGTTCCAGCCCCAGGCGTGGACGCCTTCGGAGGCGTACGGGTTGCTGCGCGAGGTGCCGGCCCTGGAGGCCAGCGGGATCGTGACGCGGATCCCGGACTGGTGGCGCGGCGGGCGCGGGCCGCGGCCCAAGGTGCAGGTGCGCGTGGGCGACGCGGCGCCGTCGTTGCTGGGGCAGGGCAGCCTGCTGTCATTCTCGGTGGAGGCCGCGCTCGGGGGCGAGCGCCTGACGGAGGCGGAATGGAGCCGGTTGATGTCGGGGCCGGACGGGCTCGTGTCGATCCGCGGCCAATGGGTGGAGGTGGACCGTGCGCGGCTGGCGGAGGTGATGGAGCACTGGCGCAAGACGGCGGCGGAGGCGGGCGGGCAGGGCGTGGAGTTCCTGGCGGGGATGCGGATGTTGTCGGGGTATCGCCCGGGGGGCGAGGCGTCGGGCGGCGGGGCGGCGGCGGCGGACCGGGACTGGGCGGAGGTGGCGGCGGGCACGGCGTTGCGGGAGGCGCTGGCGGATCTTGGGGAGCCGTCGCGCGCGGCGCGGTTTGACCCGAACGAGGGCCTGCGGGCGCGGCTGCGGCCGTACCAGGACGCGGGGGTGCGGTGGCTGTGGTTGATGCAGCGGCTGGGGCTCGGGGCGTGCCTGGCGGACGACATGGGGCTTGGGAAGACGTTGCAGGTGATCGCCCTGCTGCGGCGGTTGAGGACGGAGGAGGGCGGCGCGGGCGGGCCCTCGTTGCTGGTGGCCCCGGCGTCGTTGCTCTCGAACTGGATGGCGGAGCTGGGGCGGTTTGCGCCGGACCTGCGGGCGGTGTGCCTGCATGGGTCGCAGGCGGACGCGGGCTTGTGGAAGGAAGGCGAGGCGGCGGCGCGTTGGATGGCGGGGGCGGACGTGGCGCTGACGACCTACGGGCAGGCGATGCGCCTGGAGTGGCTGGCGCGGCGCACGTGGCGGCTCCTGGTGCTGGACGAGGCACAGGCGATCAAGAACCCCGGGGCCAAGCAGGCCCGGGCGGTCAAGGCCATCCCGGCCCGCGCGCGCGTCGCCCTCAGCGGAACGCCGGTCGAGAACCGCCTGGGGGACCTGTGGTCGTTGTTCGACTTCCTCAACCCCGGGCTGCTGGGGAGCGCGCGGGCTTTTGGCGAGGCGGTGGACCGGATGCGGGGCTCCCACGTCCCGGACTACTCGCCGTTGCGGCGCCTGGTTGCGCCGTACCTGCTGCGCCGCCTGAAGACGGACAAGGCGATCATTGCGGACCTGCCGGACAAGACGGAGCTGGAGGCATGGTGCTCGTTGTCGAAGCGGCAGGCGGCCCTATACCAGCAATCGGTGCGTCAACTTTCGGAGGCGTTGGAGGGCGCGGCGGATGGCATCCAGCGGCGCGGCCTCGTCCTGGCCTTCCTGATGCGGTTCAAGCAGGTGTGCAACCACCCGTCCCAATGGCTGGCGGATGGCCAGTTCGCGCCCGAGGACAGCGGCAAGTTCCAGCGCCTGGCGGAGCTGTGCGAGGAGATCGCGTCGCGCCAGGAGCGCGTTCTGGTCTTCACGCAGTTCCGCGAGATGACGGGCCCGTTGGCGGCGTTCCTGGGGCGGTTGTTCGGGCGCGAGGGCATGACGCTGGACGGCTCCACGCCCGTGCCGCGCCGACGGGAGATCGTCGAGGCGTTCCAGGCGGAGGACGGCCCGCCGTTCCTCGTGTTGTCGCTGAAGGCGGGCGGCACCGGGCTCACGCTCACCGCCGCCAACCACGTCATCCACTTCGACCGATGGTGGAACCCCGCCGTGGAAAACCAGGCCACAGACCGCGCCTTCCGCATCGGGCAGCGCCGCAACGTTCTCGTCCACAAGTTCGTGTGCCGCGGCACCGTCGAGGAGCGCATCCACGAGATGCTGCTGGCCAAGCGCGAGCTGGCGGACGCGGTGTTGGGCTCCGAGGGCGGCGCGGAGGCGATGTTGTCCAACCTGTCCAACGACGAGCTGCTGCGCTTCGTCTCCCTCGACATGCGGGCGGTGATGGCGGAATAACGGGGCATGAGCTGGTCGCGATTCCACCGTTACGTCCCCGTTGGCGAGCGCGTGCGCAAGGCGAAGGCCGCCGCCAGCAAGGCCGACAAGGCCGGCGGACGCGAGCCCGTGGTCCTGCAAGGCAGCAAGATCGCCGCGACCTTCTGGGGCAAGTCGTGGTGCTCGCACCTGGAGTCCTTCAGCGACTACTCAAACCGCCTCCCGCGCGGCCGCTCCTACGTCCGCAACGGCCTCGTCATCGACCTCCGCATCCAGCAGGGCGTCGTCGAGGCCCTCGTCCAGGGATCCGATCTCTACAAGGTACGCGTCACCATCGCGGCCCTCCCGGCACCCCGCTGGACCCAGTTCGTCGAGTCCGCCACCGACAAGGTCACCCAAGTCATCGACCTGCTTCAGGGCCGCCTCCCGCCTTCCCTCCTCCAGTCCGTCACCCATCCCGCTTCCGGCCTGTTCCCGCGCCCGGCCGAGATCAAGCTGTCGTGCTCGTGCCCGGACTGGGCGGACATGTGCAAGCACGTGGCGGCGACGCTGTACGGCGTGGGCGCGCGCCTGGACATGCGCCCCGAGTTGTTCTTCACCTTGCGCGGCGTGGACATGAACGACCTCGTCGTCGCTGCCGGGCAAACGGCGGCGGCCGTCCCCGCCGAGGGTGTCGGCGCGGGGCTTGAGGGCGAGGACCTGTCCGCGTTGTTCGGCGTCGAAATCGAGTCCGCCGCCGCGCCGTCCACGCCCGCACCCATGCCCGCCGCGGCCCAGGCGTCGTCCCACGATCCTGCTGCGGCTCCACGCGCAGCCCGTTCCACACGTCGGCCCGTTGCCCGCAAGCGTCCCGTACCTGCGACGCCTTCCAAGAAGGCCAAGGCCTCGGCAAGCAAGGCGGCCGCACGTTCGCCACGCGCGCGGCCCAAGGCCCCCGCCCGCAAGCCCGAGCCTGCCCGGCGGGCGTAGCGCGTCGCGCGGCACACGCCCCTCCCGGAAGAATCTCCGGATGGAACCCGTCGCCCCAATTGAATCGCGTCGGCGAAGTCCATAGTCTGGGCGAACGGATGTATTCACCGACACGCGAAGAGTTCCTGAAGCTGACCACCCAGGGGAACACGATCCCCGTCACCCGGCGCCTGCTGGCCGACCTGGAGACGCCCTTGTCCGCCTACCGCAAGCTGCGGGGGCACGGCGAGTCGTTCCTGTTCGAGTCGATCGAGGGGGGCGAGCACCTCGGGCGATACTCGTTTGTGGGCTGCGGGCCGCGCGCGATCATCCGCCAGGTGGGGTCGCGGGTGGAGGTGCGGCAGGACGGGATGATCGTGGAACGGCACGAGGTGGACCCGACGGCCGTGCCCGGGACGCCAGGCCGGCTGCGGGACGGCCTGGCGTTGGTGGAGTCGTTCATGACGCGGTACAAGCCCGTGGAGTTGCCGGGCCTTCCGCGGTTCTGCGGCGGCGCGGTGGGCTTCCTGGCCTACGAGTTCATCCATGACCTTGAGCCCGTCGTGCCTCGTCCGCCCAAGGACGAGCTCGGCACGCCCGTGCTCTACTACATGGTGGCCGACCAGGTCGTCGTCTTCGACCGCGTCGCGCAGACGATGACCGTCGTGGTCAACGCCGTGGTGGAGCCCGGGGCGGACCCCGGCGACTACTACGACGACGCCGTGGGCGAGATCGAGCGCATCGTGGAGTGCCTTCGGCAGCCCTGCGCGTACGAGCCCTTGTCGCTGCCGGACGAGCCCAAGCCGGCGAACTTCCAGTCCAACACCCCGCGCGAGGCCTTCTTCGAGAAGGTGAACAAGGCCAAGGAGTACATCCGGTCGGGCGACATCATCCAGGTGGTGGGCTCGCAGCGGTTCACGGCCCCGGTGGCGGCCTCGGCGGTGGACGTGTACCGGGCGGTGCGGTCGATCAACCCGTCGCCGTACATGTTCCTCCTCGAGCTGGAGGGCATGGCGCTCGTCGGGGCGTCGCCCGAGCTCCATGTGCGGTGCGAGGACCGCAAGGTGGAGATCCGGCCGATCGCGGGCACGCGTCGGCGGGGCACCACGGAGGAGGAGGACAAGCGGCTGGAGCAGGAGCTGCTGGCGGATCCCAAGGAGCGGGCGGAGCACGTGATGCTGGTGGACCTGGCACGTAATGACATCGGGCGCGTGTGCGACTTCGGGAGCGTCCAGGTGCAGGACATGATGGTCGTGGAACGCTACTCGCACGTGATGCACATCGTGTCGCAGGTCAACGGCCTGCTTCGGCCCGAGAGCAACGCCTACGACCTGATGCGCACGACGTTCCCGGCGGGGACGTTGTCCGGGGCTCCCAAGATCCGCGCGATGCAGGTGATCGCGGAGCTGGAGGGCACCACGCGCGGGCCCTACGGCGGCTGCGTGGGCTACTTCGGGTTCGGCGGCAACTCGGACCATTGCATCACGATCCGGACGGCGTTGCTCAAGGACGGCAAGGCGCACGTGCAGGCGGGCGGGGGCTGGGTCAACGACTCCACGCCGGAGGCGGAGTTCGAGGAGACGGTCAACAAGTCGAAGGCCATGCGGAAGGCCATCTCGTTGGCGGAGGGCTTCCCGCGCGAGGCAACCGGGGATCGCGCATGAACGCCCCCGGCCATGGCCCGGCGGATGCCGACGACCGCATGTTGCGGACGCTGGGCTACGAGCCGGAGCTGCGGCGGCGCATGTCGGCGTTCTCGAACTTCGCCATCTCGCTCTCGATCATCTGCATCCTCGCGGGCGGCATCACGTCGTTCCACGTGGGCCTGGGCTCCGTGGGCGGGGCCGGGATTGGGCTGGGCTGGCCGGTCGGTTGCCTGTTCTCGCTGGCGGTGGCGGCGTCGATGGCGCACATCGCGTCCGCGTTCCCCACGGCAGGCGGCCTTTACCACTGGGGCTCCATTTTGGGCGGGCGCGGGCTGGGCTGGGCGACGGCGTGGTTCAACCTGGCCGGTCTGGTGACGGTGCTCGCGACCGTCAACGCGGGAACGTATGACTTCGCGCTGGCCGCCCTGGGCTGGACGCCCCCGGCGGGGCGCGAGTCTGCCGTGAAGCTGGCCGTGGTGCTGGGCATGGTGTTGTCCCAAGGCTGGCTCAATCACCATGGGATGAAGCTCGTGACGCGCCTCACGGACCTCAGCGGCTGGCTGATCCTTGCGCTCACGGCGGCGCTGGTGGGCGGCTTGGTCTGGGCCACGCCCTCGCTGGAATTCCCGCGGCTGTGGCGGTTCGAGAACTTCAGTGGCGTCGCGGTGGGCGGGGCCGGCTTCCCGCGCACGGGCAGCGTCGCGTGGTTGTTTGCACTCGGGCTCATGTTGCCCGCTTACACGATCACGGGCTTCGACGCCTCGGCGCACACGGCCGAGGAAACCGTTGCTGCATCCGAGAACGTCCCGCGCGGCATCGTGCGGTCGGTGCTGGTCTCGAGCCTGGCGGGCTGGGCGTTGGTGGGCGCGATCCTGCTGGCCTTGCCATCCATCCCGGAAGCCGTGGCGAAGGGTGCAGAGGTGGTGCCGTGGGTGGTTGGCCACCGCATGCCGGGCTGGGCCGCCATGGCCTTGCTCGGCGGGATTGTCCTGGTGCAATACCTGTGTGGCCTGGCCGCGTTGACGTCGGCGTCGCGCATGGTCTTCGCGTTTGCGCGGGACGGCGGGCTGCCGGGGTCGGCGTGGCTGCGGCGCGTGGACCCGTCCACGGGCTGCCCGGCCGTCGCCGTGTGGGTCGCGGCGTTGTCCGGGGGGGCGTTCTCGGCATTGGTGCCCTACACCACCATCGCCGTGGTCTGCACGGTGTTCCTCTACGTGAGCTACGTGCTGCCCGTCGCGGCGGGTTGGCGGGCATGGGGCCATCGCTGGACGCGGCCGGGCACCTGGAGCTTGGGCCGGGCATTCCGGCCGTTGGCCGCCGTGTCCGTCGCCGGATGTGGTGGCCTCCTCGTCGTCGGCGTCCAACCGCCGAATCAACTGGCGTTGCCCATCGTCCTCGGCGTTGCCGGAGTGATGGCCGTCGTGTGGTTTGGATGGGAACGTCGCCGGTTCAAGGGCCCGCCCGTGGCGGGGTTGTGAACGCGACGGGGAGGATGGCAGGCGGCGGGCGCGCGGGGCCGAGTGGGTCTCGCCCCGCTCACGCCGCACGCCGCGCTCTCCGCCTCATTGGAGGCCGCGCGCCATGTCCATGCCGCCCGGGCCGGTCGTGAGATCCGTGGGGAACCAGAAGCGCTTCATCTTCTCGGCGGCGACGCTTTGCTTCTCGTTCATGCGCTCGACGTGGCCGTCCGTCATGACGTAGTGGCCGCGCTTGTTGTGCCGGGTGGAAAGCGTGCGCGCGCCGAACGTTGGCCCGGCCTGGCCCGAGTAATCCTGCGGCCCCATCAGTGCCTCCATGTAGAGCATCGTCTGGGATGGGGCGATGAACTTGCCCATGTCCTCCCCATGGCACAGCCCGCAGTTCATCGCGTAGCTGTAGTCGCGCTTGGCCGATCGATTGCCGCCCGGGCCGCCATTGCCGGGGGGAATCACCTGCTTCTTCCCAGACCGCAGCTCCGCCTGGTCGGTCGGGCACTGGTAGGTCGCGCGCGACTTCAGGTACGGGTACAGCTTGCCGGTGGAGAGGTCCCCCACGCGCACGTACAGCCAGTCGCGGAACGACGGCAGGCGGCCCTTGTAGTCGTGGGAATACATCACGGACGCGAGCCCCATTTGCCGGAGGTTGTTGGAACAAACCGTCGCGCGCCCCGCCTCGCGGGCCCGGCCCAGCACCGGCAACAACATCCCGGCCAGGATGGCAATGATCGCGATGACCACAAGCAGCTCGATCAACGTGAACGCCGCCGCCCATGCGGACGCGGAACCTGCCCTTGTCGGTTTCATTCGCGGGGATCTCCGCAGAGGAGGGCACCAAGGACCCGCATCGCCCGCAAGGAGGTTCTCGCGGTTTTCAGGCCCGTCCCGGCAAGCCGTCGCCTTTCGGGGCCGCCTTCAAGGCGTCTTCGTACAAGCCGCCGCAAGGACCGGACATCCGACCCGTCGCGCAGGCGGCCGCCACGTAGGGCAACGCGCCCCATCCAAACAACTCGAGCCCCATGACGGCGCACGCCCAGGGCGCACGGCTTGCCGCCCCAAACAGCGACGCCAACCCGGCCGCCGCCATCAACGACGGGGGCGCGCCCCACGCCGTGCCGATGGCATGGCCCGCCGTGGCGCCGATGAAGAAGAGCGGGGTGACCTCCCCGCCTCGGAAGCCCGAGGCCACGGTGGCCACGGTGAACGCCAGCTTCGCCGCCCACGCCCACGGCGCGATCGCATCCCCGCGCAGGCAACCCAGGATCGACGGGTCGCCCGCGTCCATCGGCTCCATGCCAAGCCCCAGGAACCCGCGCTGCCCGGTCGCCAGGACGGCGACCCCCACGAGCACGCCGCCCGTCATGGGTCGCATCCACCAGGACGGCAGCCTCTCGAAGGCGCGACGCGCATCCCGCATGGCCCGCAGGAAGCACCGCGCCAACACGCCCATGGCCACGCCGCAGGCCGCCGCCGCCGCCAGCCATCGGGCCTCGGGAACCCCAAGCCCAACGTCCAGCGAAAGGTCCAAGTGCCGGGCCCCGCACGCCGAGGCCACCCCATGCGCGGCCCATGCACACCCCAGGCACGCGGCCCAATGCCACCTGCGTCGTTCCCCGGGCCGCACGACCTCCATCACGAACGCTGCCGCCGCCCATGGCGTGCCGAACACCGCCGCGAAGCCCGCCGCCATCCCGCACGGCAGCAACCATGCGCCTGCGCCCGCCGGCATCCGAAGCCATCGCATCACGCCCGCCGCCCACCCGCCGCCCAGTTGCAACGCCGTCCCCTCGCGCCCGGCCGACCCACCGCCCAGGTGCGTCAGGAGCGTGGTCCCCACGATGAGCGGGGCCATGGCGAACGGCGGCGGCTCGTCGGCGAGGCGCGAGCCACGCAGCAGCAACGGCGTCCCGGCTGCGGCCCGCGGGTCCGCCCGGCGATACCACCACGCCCCCGCCACCCCCAGGATGGGGAGCAACCCCAGCAACCATGGGTGCCGGCGCTGGAGGCCCGTTGCGACGTCCAACCCGGCCAGGAACCACGCCCCTGCAACGCCGCCGCCCGCCGCCGTGAGCAGCCAGGCCGCGCCCATGCGCCCCGGGGCGGCCCTCCCCGGTTCCCTCGCCGCGTCGTCCCCGCGCGATGCCCCCATTCCCGACATGGGTGCTGAGCATGATCGAGGGGAGGCGGCGGGGTCCATCGCGGGGCGAACGGCCAACTTCGCCGTTGTCGGCCCCGCCTGCGTGGCGGTATCCAAGACGCCGTGACTTCACGGGCGCGATGGACGTGGTTCTTTCTGTTGGGGCTGGCCGCCGCGTGCGGTTGCGCCACGCGGTCGCACCGCCTGGGCGGCCGCATGGCCGGGGTGGCCTTGGTGGAGTCCAACGACGTGGTGCACGTGCTGCTCGATGGCAGGCCCTTCACCGCGTATCATTTCCGCAACGTGTCGCGCCCCTTCCTTTACCCGTTGCTCAACGCGGACGGCCATCACATGACCCGTCGTTGGCCCCAAGAGGAGGGGCCCGGGGAGGAACACGACCACCCGCACCATCGCTCCTTCTGGTACAGCCATGGCGACGTGAACGGCGTGGACCTCTGGAGCGAGGTGGAAAAGGCCGGCCGCACCGTCCACCAGTACTTCGTCCGCAAGGAGTCGGGGCGCGACGTCGGCGTCCTGGCGACGCGCAACGAATGGCGCGCGAAGGATGGGAAGCTGCTCGGCCATGACGAGCGCACGTACCGCTTTCACCGGCCCAAGGGCGACGAGCGCGTGATCGACTTCGAGGTGACCATCCACGCCTCGGCGGGTGACCTGACGCTGGGCGACACCAAGGAGGGGACATTCGCCATCCGTGTGGCCGAGTCGATGCGGGTGAAGCTTCCCAAGAACCAGCCGGGGGCGGGCCACCTCGTCAACGCGCAGGGCGTGCTGGACGGCGCGGTCTGGGGCAAGCGTTCGGAATGGGCCGACTACTCGGGTCCCGTGGAGGGCAAGACGGCCGGCATCGCCATCCTCGACGCCCCCACCAACCCCCGCCATCCCACGTGGTGGCACGCCCGCGACTATGGCCTCTTCGCCGCCAATCCCTTCGGCATCCATGACTTCGAGAAGAGGGAAAAGGGCGCGGGCGACCTCAAGGTCCCGGCGGGCGGAAGCGTGACGTTCCAGTACCGGGTCGTCCTGCATCCGGGCGACGCACGGTCGGCGGACATCGCCGGGCGTTTCGCCGAGTATGCACGCGAGGTTCGGGCGACGGGAAAAGCGCGATGAAGCTCGTGGGCGTCCAACGACGGGCGGGGTGGATCGGGCTGGCCCTGGCCTTCTCGGCGGGGCTTGCCGGCTGCGAGACGGGCACCCAGGCCATCCTGGGCGGAAGCATGGCCAAGGGTCGGCTCCACGAGCTGGCCCACGGCAAGGTCCTCGCCATGGACGCCGCCGCCTCCCCTGCATGCCAGGAACGTTCCATCGTTTCCGTCCGCGTCATCGACCGGCCCGCCGCCGCCGCCACGGACTACGACCGCATGTACTCCGTGGGCCTTCCCGACGTGTCGCGGGGCGTGCAGACGCCCTCCGCGCAGCCCTCGTCGGCCAGCACCGTGCCCGTGGCGTTCACGGAGCGATGGGTCGTCGAGCGCTGCGGCGAGCGCGCCGCGTATCGGGTTCGTTTTTCGCCCGGGGACATCGTTGAGGTGTCCCCGGAAACTCAACCCCGCACGTCACCCATGCCATGAATCGTCGAAGCTTCATCCTGTCCACGGCCATTGCCGGGGCTGCTGCCGCCTTGCCCGGCTGCGCCATCCTGAACCGCCCCTCAGCGCGGAGCCGCGCCCGCATCATCGGTCCCAACGACACCATCCGCGTGGCCATTGTGGGCTTCAACGGGCGCGGCAAGGACCACATCGAGGGCTTCCTGCGCCAGCCCGGCGTGAAGATCACGGCGTTGTGCGACGTGGACCGACAGGTGTTGGAGGCGGAAGCCAGGAAGCTGGCGGACAAGGGCCATCCGGTGGCGACGTACACGGACGTGCGGAAGCTGCTGGAAAGCCCCGACATCGACTGCATCTCGACGGCGACGCCGAACCATTGGCACGCGTTGATCTCCGTGTGGGCCTGCCAGGCGGGCAAGGACGTGTACGTGGAGAAGCCCGTGTCCCACAACGCATGGGAGGGCCGCCAGATCGTGCTCGCCGCCCGGAAGCACGGGAGGATCGTCCAGACCGGCACCCAGAGCCGATCCAACCCGGGACTGCGCGAGGCCGTCGCGTGGGTCCAGGCGGGCAACCTCGGCGCCATCAAGGTCGCCCGCGGCCTGTGCTACAAGCCCCGGCAATCCATCGGCAAGGTCTCCGGGCCCACGCCTGTCCCCGACCACATCGACTACGACCTCTGGTGCGGGCCTGCCCCAGTAACCCCGCTGATGCGCCAGAAGCTGCACTACGACTGGCACTGGCAGTTCGTCACCGGCAACGGCGACCTCGGCAACCAAGGCATCCACCAGATGGACATCGCCCGCTGGATCCTCGGCGAGACAACCCTCTCGCCCGGCGTCTTCAGCGTCGGCGGCCGGTTCGCCTACCAGGACGACGGGGACACCCCCAACACCCAGGTCGTCTTCCATGCCTACAAGCGCGCGCCGCTCATCTTCGAGGTCCGCGGCCTGCCCAAGTCCAAGGACTTCCACAAGGACGGCTGGGGCAAGAACATGCCCGACTACCGCGGCGCGCAGGTCGGCGTCGTGGTCGATTGCGAGGGTGGCCACGTCGTCATCCCCTCCTATGACTCCGCCATCGCCTACGACACCGCCGGGAAGGAAATCCGGCGCTGGAAGCAAGGGGCCGACCACTACGCCAACTTCATCGCCGCCGTGCGCAGCCGGAAGCCCGGCGACCTCAATGCCGAGATCGAGGAGGGCCACCTCTCCAGCGCCCTCTGCCACACTGGCAACATCAGCTACCAACTCGGGAAGGATCTCTCGCCCGAGGCCATCCGCGACTACATCAAGTCCGAGCCCGAGGCGACCGAGTCCTTCGGTCGGTTGGTGGAACACCTGGAAAAGAACGGGGTGGATCTCGCGGCCACGCCCGCGCGGCTGGGAGCCTGGCTGGAGATGAACCCCCGCAAGGAACGCTTCACCAACGACAAGGCCGCCAACCTCCTCCTCGCCCGCGAGTACCGCAAGGGCTTCGAGGTCCCCTCCAGGGTCTAGCGTCCCATTCCGCGCCCACGGCTTGACCCCGTCGTCTTTCCGTCGTCCTTCCATCCACATGTTCACGGGAATCGTCGAGGAGTCCGGCCGCGTCGTCGCCATCCAGCCCGGGCCCGCGGCCATCCGCCTGTCCGTGTCCGCGCGCGACGCGGCCCGGGGCGTCCGCATCGGTGACAGCATCGCCGTCAATGGCTGTTGCCTCACCGTGGCCGCCCTGCGCGGACGCGGCGCCTCCCGCACGCTCGAGTTCGACCTCCTCGCCGAAACCTGGCGACGCACCAGCATCGGCGACGCCCGCGTCGGCTCCGCCGTCAACCTCGAGCGGTCCCTTGCCGTCGGCGACCGCATGGGCGGCCACTTCGTCACCGGCCACGTGGATGGCACCGGGGTGGTCCGCCGATGGGAAGCCAGCGGGCGCGACCACGTCCTCGAGGTCGAGGCCCCTTCTGCCCTGCGCCGATACGTCGTCCCCAAGGGCTCCATCGCCGTCGATGGCATCTCCCTGACCGTGGCGGACGTCCTGCCGCGCGGGTTTCGCATCTGGATCATCCCGCACACGCGCGAGGTGACCGCGCTGGCGGAACGACACGTGGGCGACCGCGTCAACCTCGAGGCCGACATGCTCGGCAAGTACGTCGAGAGGTTCGTCGCCGCGCGTCGTCCCGCGAAGGCGGCGTGAAAGGGCGGGCGGCCTCGCGTCACGACCCGGGCGTCGGCTTGCCTACTCCACCACGAGGCGGACGAAGCCTGCGTCGCCTGCGAACGGGACGGTGGCCCGGATGTCCCGCCGGGCCGCACGCGCCGGGAGGCGCAGGCCCACGTCCCAGGTGGCGGCGTCGAGCGTCGGCGCGACCTGGAGGACGTAGGAACGCCCGCCCACGGCGACGAAGTTCACCGCCAGTCCCTGCGCGCCCGTCGCCTCCAACCGCAACGCCAGCACGCTCGCCGGGTCGCGCGGGTCCGTCCCGGCGGCCCATTCGAGACGATTGGAAGCGCCGTCGCCGTCGAGGTCCGCCCACGCGTCCGACGCCACCGCCGGCGACAACCCGTTGGCCACCTCCCAGTCGTCCGGCAGGCCGTCGCGGTCGGCGTCGGCGCGATTGGCCGCGCCGGGCGTGGGCAACGTGGGAAAGCGCACGACGGCGAGGGCATCATCGGGGAACCGTCCCTCGCTGACGCCCAGGGCCGACGCACCGAACGAGAGCGCCTGCACGAGCCCGCCGTCCGGGGAGGCGACGCCGATGGACTCGCCCTTGGCGTCGAGCTTGAACGGCGCATGGCTGGCGGAGACGCCGGCCGTGCCGTCGGCCTGGACGAGCAGGTAGGCGTCGGGTCCCGTGCCAAGGAACGTGTTGGGGGGCAGCCGATGCTTCGTGGGCTGGGTGAGGTTGTCGGTGAGGTGCCAGCCCGAGAGGTCCACGGGCAACGGGCCGGGGTTGTGCAGCTCGATCCAGTCGTCGCCGGAGGATGGGTTGGCCATCCATTCGTTAATGGTGACGGCGGCGGCGTTGCCGAGGGCGACGGCGTGGTTGGTCGTGCCGGGCGTGGGCTGGCACAGGGTCCACGGGCCGGAGCCATCGGGCACGCGGGCGAGGGCCAGGTTGCGGGGCAGGCGTCCGAAGGACACCGAATCCAGCAAGGCGCGCGCGCGCGCGGCGGTGTCGAGGAGGTACAGGCGGTCGCCGTCGGCGTTCAGCCCGAAGGCGGCCGCCGGGCCAGTGGTCGCGGGGGATTCGCCGGAGGAGGGCGCGACGAGCTGGACGCGGACGAACCCATGTCCGCCGACGAGGGTGCCGGTCGGGAAGACGAAGCGGTCGGGCTGGCCGGGGTCGTCGGTGACGGCGAGGCCGCCGATGTCGAGGGCGGTGGGGTTGGGGTTGTGGAGCTCGACCCAGTCCACGAGCGCGCCGTTCGGCTCGGGGGAGGCGTCATTGCGGGCGACGACCTCGTTGAGCACGAGGGATTGGGCACCGCCGGTGGTATTGGTGGACGTGAGCTGCTGGAAGAGGCGGAGGGCGAACGTGACGTCGCTGCTGGAGGCGTTGGCCTGGTGGACCTCGACGGCGAGGACGTTGTCGCCCGGGAGCAGCCACGTGGCGGGGACGTCGGTGGGGCCGTTGAACGTGGCCTTGGAGACGGTGGACGCGGCGTAGTCGGCGTAGGCGGGCGACGCTGGGTTGATGTTCTGGCGGTAGATGGCGTGGCCGTTGAGCCAGACCAGCGCGCCGTCGTCGATGAGGGTCTGGATGCGGAGGAGCGCGGCCGGGTTGGTGAGCGCGGGGGTGAAGTGGGTGCGGAAGTAATAGGCGGACTTGCCGAGGGTGAGCGCGGTGTTCTTGGGGAGGGTGAACGAGTCGGAACCCACGTAGAACAAGGCGTTGCCGGCGGCCCATGCGGCGTCGTTGAAGGACGGGTTCATCCAGCCCGCCGGCGGCGCGCCTGCTTGGTAGTAGCGCCACGCTTGGTTGAACGGCACGACGTCCACGCTCGTGGTCACGACGTTGGTTTCGGAGCCGGACCCGCCGGGGTTGCCGGAGCCGGGCGTGGGCGTGCTCAGGAACCGGAGGGTGGCGGAGCCGTTCGGCGACCGGCCCTGGGCGACGTCGTCGAACTGGGGCCCGTAGAAGACGGTGTCGATCACGGCGTCCGCCGTGGCGAGCTGCAACACGCCGTGGCCCGCGTCGAGCTTGAAGCCCAGGTGGTCCGGCCCGGCGGCCGCGTCCCCGTCGGCGACCCACGCGAGGTAGCCCCGCGCCTCCACGAATCCCCGGGCTGCCAACGCGTGGCGGCGCGGCAACCCGATGGGGTTGTCCGTCAGGAACAACCCGTCCGTCGGCACGGGCAGGTCGCCCGTGTTGTGGACCTCGACGAAGTCCGCCGAGAACTGCGCGGCGGACGCGGCGAGCCATTCGTTGATCCGGAGGCCCTCGGGCGTCCCGGTCGGGACGAGTTGGTTCGGGCTTCCCAACGTGGGCTCGCACAGCGCCCAGGAACCATCCTCCCGGCGTCCCAGC
>JBJSZF010000520.1:0-43890 GCA_046090125.1 Verrucomicrobiota bacterium | reverse complement strand
GACGCATCGTGGATCGACAATGCCCTCTACTCGCACTTCGATGTCGCCGGCTCCCGGGTTCAAATCCGATACCTCCGCCGCGTCCTGCCCGGCATCGACGAGTTGATCGTCGAGATGACCAATGCCCGGGTCGAGGACGCCCATTCTACCGGCGGCAACAACGGCGCGCCCGAGGTCGTCACCGTGCCCGTCCGCACCGTGCAACGCGCCGTCCTCCGTCGGGGCGCCATCCCGGGCGGGGCGTCGCCGACGCCACCCGCGCCCAAGTCCCGCGCGCCGAGCCCCCGCCGGTGAACCTGACTCACGGTTCCCGCCGGGATTGAGGCGTGCGCCGGATCGCGGTCGGCCATAGGATGCCATCCATGAAGACGGACCCCCTGAAGCAGTTCGTTGCGTTGCGCGCCCAGTTGACCCGCGAGAAGGAATCGCTGGAGCAACGCCTCGCCGAGATTCATGCGGCGCTCGGTGCGTTGCCCGGTTCCGTAGCCGGGGCCGAAGCACGCCACCGCTCCGGCCCCAAAGCTGAGGCCTCTCCAGTAGCCAAGGCCCCGGCCTCGTCACGGAAGCCCGCGCGCGGCGTTCCCGCCAAGGCCTCCCCGCCCGGACCAGCCACGCGTGCACGCAAACACCCCAATGGCATCTCCCTGCGCGACGCCGTCCTTGCCGCCGTTCGCATCAAGCCCCTCACCCGCCACGAGATCCTCAAGGCCGTCGTCACGCACGGCTACCGCTTCCGCGCCAAGAACCCGCTCAATTCCCTCAGCGCATTCCTCTACACGGACAAGTCCATCAAGAACGTCGGCGGCCGCTTCAGCCCGGCCTGACCGCCAACGCTCCAGCCTCCGCCCCCCCCGCGCCCGCGCCGCATTCCAACCCCATTCGTCCCCCGTGCTCGCACGTCGCATCATCCCCTGCCTGGACGTCCATGACGGACACGTCACCCGAGGGCTCCAGTTCGGCCGCGCCGAGGAAGGCGGCCTGCGCAACGTCGGCGACCCCGTCGAGCTCGCCCTGCGCTACAACGACCAGGGCGCCGACGAGATGGTCTTCTTCGACATCACCGCCACGGCCCACGGCAGGGCATCCATGGTGGAGGTCATCGAGCGCGCGGCCGACCGTTGCTTCATGCCCCTGACCGTGGGCGGCGGCATCCGCACCGTCGCCGACATGGGCGTCATGCTCCGGGCAGGCGCCGACAAGGTGAGCAACAACTCGTCGGCGATCGCGGACCCGGGCCTCGTGCGCGCGGGGGCCGAGAAGTACGGCAGCCAGTGCATCGTCGTCTCCATCGACTGCAAGCGCACCGGCCCGGAACAATGGGAGGTGTTCGTGGCGGGCGGCCGGCGCCCCACGGGCAAGGATGCCGTCGCATGGGCGCGCGAGGCCGTGGCCCTGGGCGCGGGCGAGATCGTGCTCAACTCCATCGATGCCGACGGCACGCGCGAGGGCTACGACATCGAGGTGACGCGCCGCGTGAGCGAGGCCGTGGGCGTGCCCGTGGTGGCCAGCGGCGGGGCGGGCACGCTGGCGCACATGGCCGACGTGCTGGAGCAAGGCAAGGCCGACGCCGTGCTGGCCGCCAGCATCTTCCACTTCGGCACCTACACCGTCCGGCAGGCCAAGGAATACCTCGCGTCCCGGGGGTTGCCCGTCCGCCTGTCCTGACGCCCCGCAACCAGGAGCCCCGGCATGAATCGCAACGCCTGGTTGCCCATCGTCATGCTCGCCGTGAGCAACGTCTTCATGACCTACGCCTGGTACGGCCACCTCAAGGACAAGGGCGCGCCCCTGTGGAGGGCCATCCTCGTGAGCTGGGGCATCGCCTTCCTCGAGTACTGCCTCATGGTGCCCGCGAACCGCTGGGGCAGCGCCACCTACGAGCCCTACCAGCTCAAGATCCTCCAGGAGGTCATCACCCTCCTCGTCTTCATCGGCTTTGCCCTCTTCTACTTCGGCGTCCGCCCCCAGTGGAACCATCTCGCGGCCTTCGGTTGCATCTTGGCCGCCGTCCTGTTCACGCTGCTGCCCGGACGCGCGCGATAGGCCCGGTTGCCCCGCGCGCGACCGCCCCCCCCGCATGAGCTACCTCGACAAGGTGAAGTGGAACGAAGACGGCCTCGTCCCGGCCATCGTCCAGGACTGCCGCGACGGCCGCGTCCTGATGATGGCGTGGATGAACCAGGCCTCGCTCGAAAAGACCCTCGAGACCCGCCGCACGTGGTTCTGGAGCCGCTCCCGCCGCAAGTTCTGGATGAAGGGCGAAAGCAGCGGCCACGTGCAGGTGGTCAAGGACGTCGCCCTCGACTGCGACGGCGACACCTTGCTCATCCAGGTGGAGCCCGTAGGGCCCGCCTGCCACGAGGGCTTTCGCTCCTGCTTCTTCCGTTCCTTGCAGGATGTCGCGTGGGCCGAGACGGAGCCGCGGCTCGTCACCCCCGAGGCCATGTACGGCAAGCCGCCCCAGTGAGGGACTGAAGCCATGGCCGCGTCGATGCCGGCATTGGAGGATTGGGTGAGGCCGGGCGACGTCGCGTGGTGGTGGAGCCTCCTCGCCGTGGGCATGGGCCGCACGGCCGACATGTTCTCCACGTGGATTGGAACCCCCGGCCTGCGCAACGAGGGCAATCCCTTCGCCCGGTGGCTCGGGTGGCGGAAGGGTATCCTCCTCAACGTCCTCGTGGTGCCCCTCGCCGCCTGCTGGCCCATGATTGCCGTCTCCCTGGCCACGACCAGCGCCATGGTCGCAGCGCGCAACCTCCACACCGTCTGGCTCATGCGCATGATGGGCGAGGACGCCTACCGGGACTGGTTCGGGGGCTGGATGCACGCCACCCCCCGGCTCCTCTTCCTGGGATGCCATTGGGGCGAGGCCCTGCTCACGGGCGTGCTCGGCCTCGCCTTGGTCGTCCTCGGCCCCCTCCATGTCATCAGCTTCGGCATCGGCGTCGGCCTTTGCTCCTATGGCTTCGCCGTCGCCGTGTTCACCACGCTCGCCTACTTCCGGCGCTGATCCCCTCCCTCCCCATGCCTGCCCCGAGGAAGCAACGACGCAAGGCCCCAGCCCAACGCCGCCGGGCTGCGGATGCCCTGCCCCAATCGCGGCCGCCCCTCGAGCGCATGATGCGGCTCCATGGGTTGTTCGCCGCCGGACGCTTCCCCAACGCCCGGTCCCTCGCCGAGGAACTCGAGGTCAGCCAGAAGACCGTCCTGCGCGACATCGAGTTCATGCGCGACCGGCTCGGCCTGCCCATCGAGTACCACCCGTCGCGGTTCGGCTTTCACTACACGGCGCCCGTCGATGCCTTCCCGACGATGCAGATCAGCGAGGGCGAGCTAGTGGCGTTGCTGGTGGCAGAGAAGGCCCTGCACCAGCACCGCGGCACCCCGTTCGAGAAACCCCTCCTTGCCGCCCTGCGCAAGCTCGAGCGCAGCCTCCCCGACACCGTCTCCCTCAACCTGCGCGACTGGGACCAGACCATCTCGTTCCGCAGCAGCACGGAGCCGATGGAGGACGTGCCCCTGATCGGCGCCCTCGCCCAGGCTGCCGCCGAGCGCGAGGAACTCCGCATCCTCTACCGCAAGCCCGGCTCCAAGCAGGCCGCACCGCGCGTCGTCCATCCCCTCCACGTCGCCAACGTCAATGGCGAATGGTACCTCTTCGCCCACGACACCGACCGCGGCGGCATCCGAACCTTCGCAGGAACCCGCGTCGTCGGCTCCGAGACCACCGGCCGTTCATTCGAGCGCCCCGCCGACTTCGACATCGACCGCTACCTGGGCGACAGCTTCGGCATCTTCTCGCGCGAGGGGGACTTCGACGTGGTCGTCCGCTTCACCCCGGCCGTCGCCGGCTACATTCGCGAGAAGCGGTGGCATCCTTCCCAATCCCTCGTGGACCTGCCCGACGGCGGCGTCGAGTTGCGCCTGCATTTGGGAAGCCTCGTGGAGGTGCAACGCTGGATCCTCGGCTGGGGCCCGGACGCACGCGTCGCGGCCCCCCCGGAGCTCGTCGCCCGGATGCAGGACGCCATCCAACGCATGGGCGAGGGGTACCGCTAGGCGGCAGACGGCCCCCGGCCTTGTCACCCCTGACGTTGGGCGAGGGCCGCGCGGACCTTGCCGACCCAACGATGGAATAGCTCCCGGGCGAGGTCCGTGGCCTCGGCAGGGTCCACGCCCTCGATGGCTTCCTGGGGCTTGGGCAGCCACTCCGGTCGCGTGATGGCGTCGGGTCCGTCCATGTGCACCTGCCGGACGAAGGCGTCGAGGCGGGCATGGAGCCGCCCGTCGGCGGGGTCGTGCTGGGCGTCGATGGTGGCCACCACCTCGACGTCGCCCGAGTCGGCCTTGGAGGACTCGATGATTTCGGAGGCGTAGAAGGGGCGAGACATGGCGAGGCGAGGTCAGGCTTGGATCGGGGACGCCTTGGGCTAGCGGGGCCGGAGCGGCCCCGGTGGTGAAGGCAGGGCGGCGGCTGGGCCGTGCGAAGGCTAGAGGGCGAAGATCTGGTCCATCTCCTTGCTGAGCTTCTGGAGGCCCTCGGGGGAGCCGGCTCCGGGTTGCTCGGCGATGCCCCAGCCGTCGTAGCCGATGTCATCGAGGGCCTTCATGATGGCGGGCCATTCGTTGTCGCCCTTGAGGAACTCGGCGTCGAACCCGGCCCACTTGCCCTGCTTGTCGGCCTTGCTGCGGGAGTATTCCTTGATGTGCAGCGTGGCGATGCGCTTGCCGAGGGCCTGGACCCAGTGCTGCGCCCAGCCGTAGTGGATGATGTTCCCGCAATCGAGGTGCCAGCCGACGCTGGGGGATTGCAGCTCGTCCACGTAGCGGGCGGCCTCGAGCGGGCTGAGGAGGAAGTTGTTCCAGACGTTCTCGATGGCGATGCGGACGCCGAGATCCTCGGCGAGGGGGACGACCTTCTTGATCTGCTCCTGGGAACGACGGTAGGCGTCGGCGTATGTGATCTGGGAGTTGACCACGGCGGGGACGAGGAGCACGGCGGGCGCGCCGTAGCGCTTGGCGTCCCGCAGGGAGATGCGGAGGCCCTCGAGGCCGGCCTCGCGGACGGCCGGGTTGGGATCCGAGAGGGGCTTGGCCCAATGGGTGTGGCAACACACGGACCCGGCCTTCATGCCGGTGGCTTCCAAGGCCTTCACGACCTCGTCCTGGTTCATGCCGCCCATGGGCTCCACGCCCTCGAACCCAGCCTCCTTGATGGCCTGCATCTTCTCCATCACGGAGCCCTTCACGCCCACGGTGCCCCACATGATGCCCTTGCGGATGCGCCGACTGGTGGGCGCGGCCTGCAACGTGGCGAGCGGGCCGGCCATCACGAGGGAGGCCGTGCCTGCCTTGAGGAAGGATCGACGATTCATGCGGGGGGTTCTTGGACGGCGTGAAGGGCGCGAGGGGCGTGAAGGGCCTGGATGCGACGACCTAGACGGTCTTGGTCTTGCCGGGCTGGGCCAACGGCTCGATGGGGAGGGACATGTCCCAGGAGACGGTGTCCGGGACGAGCTTCTTGCCGGAGTTCAACGCCTGCTCCCACGTGACCTCGAGGCCGGTGTAGCCCGCCATGCGGCCCATGATGCCCGCCATGGTGGACCGGGCCATGCGGTCGCCGTCGTTGTGGACGCGGCCCTCGCGGATGGCCTTGTAGAGGACCTGGTGCTCGACCACGTACATGTCCGGCTTGTCGCCCTTGTAGCGCCACTTGATCTCGCTGCCGGACTTGATGTACGGGCTGTTCCAGCCGGACCAGCCCTTGCCGGCGGAGCCGATGACGTAGTCGCTGTTGTCGGAGTAGCAGCCGGCGATCTGGCGCTGGGCCACGATGCCGCGGGCGCCGTTGGCCCACTCATAGACCACGGTGACGTGGTCGAAGATGTTGCCCTCGCCGTTGGGATGGACGCGGCCGCCGTTGGCGACGCACTTGACCGGGGCCTCGTCGCGGAACGCCCAGAGGACCTTGTCCACCGTGTGGATGCATTGCTCGACGAGGCCGTCGCCGGAAAGCCAGGTGAAGTTCATCCAGTTGCGGAGCTGCCACTCGAGGTCGTTCATGCCCGCCGGACGGGAGTTGGCGGGGGGCATGGGCTTCACGGGGCCGGTGAGGTACGTGCCGTACACCGCGCCCACCTCGCCCAGCGCGCCGTCGTGGATTTGCTGGTAGAAGGCCTGGCGCGGCAGGTCGTAGCGCCAGCAGTAGCCGGCCACGAGGCACAGCTTCTTGTCCTTCGACATGCGGACCGACTCCATCACGTGGCGCACACCCGGGGCGTCCGTGGCCATCGGCTTCTCGCAGAAGATGTGCTTCCCCTTCTCGACGGCGTAGCGGAGGTGCTCCGGGCGGAAGCCGGGAGGCGACGCCAGCAGGACGATGTCCACGCCGGAGTCGATGACCTTCTTGAAGGCGTCGAGCCCGACGAACTGGCGGTCCTCGGCGACCTGGACGCGCGCCCCGAACTGTTCCTTGAGGCCCTTGACCGATCCCTTGACGGGCTCGGGGAAGGCGTCGCCCACGGCCCACAGGACGAGGTTGGCATCCGCCGTCAGCGCGTTGCCCGCCGCGCCGCTGCCGCGGCCGCCGCAGCCCACCAACCCGATCTTCAGGGTGTCGGCGTTCTGCGCGAAGGCGGACTCGCGGACGATGATGGCGGGGGCGGCCATGGCGACCGCCGCGACGGCGGAGCCGGACCGGATGAAGTCGCGACGGGTGGGATTCTCGTGTGATGTGCTCATGACGTGGGAAATGACTGGGAACAGGCTCCCCAATTCAATTCGTGTCCGTCAAGGAACCGCTCGCGGCATTTTGCGGGGGCGCATCTCACTCCCCGCGGAGTTCTGTCAGAAGGCTGGGCGCAAAGGATCCATTTCCTGGGACGCTGGTCCGTTCGGCGTGCGGGAAAAGCTTCTCCCAGTATCCGTTCCTCCACTAGGTGCCGAGCGTCAGCAAGGCCTCGTTCCCGGGCTGGGTCCGGAACTGGCCGCACCGCCTCATCCGGCACGGGAGCTGCCGGCACGTCGACCCGATCGCGCCGGATCCACCGGCTCATGGCGCCGCTCCCCCTCCGCGTACTTCATGCAATGGAGATTGTTTGTTTGGTACTCCACCGTGGTGCGGACCTTCTTGGCCTGCACCTCGGTCAGGGTGGGCAGAAGCTTCCTCAACTCAGCGATCACCGCCGGAGTCCGGTCTTCCCTCACCTGTCGGAGCAAGGGGCTTGACCCACTGGCGGGCCGCCGCGCTTCCCGCGCCGTGAAGTTCATGGTCAGTGCCACTTCCTAATTGGGTTGATTCCGCCGATCTGAAATGTCGGTATGGCGGCGGGGTCTTGGCGGCGTCTTCTTCCGACCCAGGTGCCTGCCCTTCTTCCTTCTTCCCGTCTTCTTCCCTGCCCCCGCATCCCCGGCTTCCGGCCTGCCCTTCCCGGTAGCCAAGGCGTCTTCTTCTCGCCTGGGGCCGGCGTCTCCACCCCCTCCAAGGGCCTCCATGGCAACGGGCTCTTCCATCCCGATCCGCGTCATCGCGGCCGGCGGTCCTTGTGCGCGAAGCCCGATTGCCGGCAGGCCTGCCAGCGTCACAGCACGACCCAGCGGCTCAGCCAACTCGCCAACGCCGACTCCTGCAAGGGCTCCGCCAACGCCGAGCGCGTCCGCCAGCGGCACGCCCGCCATCCCGGCTACTGGAAGCGTTCCGGCAGACCCAGGATTCCGGGCCGTTCACGTCCCATGAGGGATGGCGCTTCGCCCGTGAGCCCCGGCATCGAGGGCCGCATCCAGCCACATCGGGGTTATCCATGAATTGGGCGTGCGGATGGCTTGCGCGGCGGCGAGGACGGCAGACACGTCCGAGACGGCCTTGCCAACTCCTGGGCGTGACCGCCAGGGCTACGGCCCCTTTTCGACGCGGAGGTGGCGGGTGGCGAAGTCGATGAAGTGTCGCCAATCCTCCCGTTCCACCGAGTGGCCGCCCGCGCGGTTGTGGTAGCCCACGTGGGACTGGAGGATGGCCGTGCCCACCGGCGGCGACGCCTCGGACGGCAACGGATCCTTCCCGAGCAGGCGATACGCCGGGCCCGCATGGTAGGCCCCGAGGTATTCGCCGCGCGGGTCCGCCCACAGGTCCTCGCTGCCGCTGGCCACGTACACCGGACGGGGGGCGATGCACGCGATGAGCATGTGCTGGTCCACGGGGAGGTCGTCCTCGTTCCGCGCGAACGCCCGGGCGTTGCGACAAAGCCAATACGGGAAGCGCGTCACCATCTTTTCCAGGGTCTCGCCGAACTGCCGCTTCCACAGCGCGGCGCCCGCGCACCCCGACTGCGCCGCCACCGCCATCGCAAACCGCGTGTCCTGCGCCGCCGTCCACAACGCCGCCTTGCCCATCTTCGAGTGCCCCATCACCACCACGCGGGAAGCGTCCACGTCGGGGTCTGTCTCCAGGTAGTCCAACGTCCGCGACCCGCCCCATGCGACGGCCCCGATCACGCCCCACTCGTTGGCCTTGGGGAAGCTTTGGCCCTCGCGGTAAAAGAGCGGGTGGATGCCCCTCTGGAACTCCACCTCATTGTGCCGGACGAGGTCGCCCTGGTGCACGACGACGAAGCCAAAACCCCGCTCGAGCAACAGGCCCAGGGGGATGCCGTTGCGAAGCTGGCCCGGCCTGGAGGGGTCCGCGTCGTGCCCGTCGTCACGGGTGTTGCCAAAGCTGAGCAACAGGAACATGGGCGCGGGCCGCGCCGGGTTGACCCGGTCGTTCGGCGTCCACACCAGCACGAGCATCTCGGCCGATCCGCGTGCGTTCTCGAACCGGATCCGCACGTCCTTGCGCGTGGCCTGGCCGCCCATGAACGCCCCGTCCACGCGCACCACGTCGCGGGTGACTCGCAGCGGCGACGACGGCTCGGGCACGACCCCGTACACGAGGTTGGCGAACAACCCCATGATCTGCGGGCGTCGCTGGTTCATCCATTGCGCGGCGGTTGTCACGGGCGTGCCCTCGGACGTCACCAGCAAGGGGGGCAAGTGATAGGGCGGCACCTTCGATTCCTCCCGCACCACGTCATGGTCGTGGTTCTTGGGCTCGTCGGCGACGGCTTGAACCGAGGCCGCCGACGCGAGCAACGCGGCGACGACGTGGGGGAAGAGGGCTGCGAAACGCTTCTGCATGGTGGATGGGGCTCGTGGTTGGGGAACCGGGCGCGCCTCAGCGCGCCAGCCAATCGACCATGGAACGTGTGACCAGCTCGGCGGCGTCGTGGTGCGCCCAATGCGAGGCCCCGGGGATCGTCACCAGCGTCAGCGGCTGGCGCACCAGCTCCCACGTTCGGTCCAGCCCGGCGGCCAGCAGGTACGGGTCCTTCAACCCATGGAACACCAGCACGGGACACGTGACGGGAACGGGTTCCGACGCGTCCTCCGTGTAGGGTTCGCGGGGATAGTTGCGCTGGTAGAAGGCCATCATGGCCTCGGTGCTGGAACGACGGAACGCCTCGACATAGCGGGCACGCACCTGCGGGTCCTGTACCCAGCCCGCCAGGCCCTCGGGCGTGAGGGACGCGTGCGAGCCGGGTTCCTGGAAGCGCCGGGCATAGGCGCTATTGCGTTGCTGCTCGGGGTTTCGCGCGAGCTCGCGCCGCAGCCAGCGCGGATGCGGCAGGTTCACCACCACCAGCCGTTCCGTCATCTCCGGGCGGGCCATCGCGAAGCTCCACGCCACCGCGCCGCCCCAGTCATGGCCCACGACGACGGCGCGCTCGCGTCCCCGGGCGCGGATCACGGCCTCCACGTCGCCGACGAGCCGCGCCATGTCGTAGGACTCCGCCCCACGGGGCTGGTCGCTCAGGTTGTAGCCGCGTTGGTCGATGGCCACGACCTCATGCGTCCGGGCCAACGCGGGCAGTTGATGCCGCCAACCGAGCCAGCAATCCGGGAAGCCATGGATCAGGACCGCGAGCGGACCCGAGCCCATGCGCGCGTAATGAATCCGAACGCCGGCGTTCGTCGCGAAGCCATGTGTCACATGGGCCTCGATGTCGAGCAGGCCGTTGGCCGAAGGAGCCGTCGCCGCGTTGGACGGCGCGGGCGCCGCAGCCTTGGCCTCGTTCCACGCCACCTCCAGCACGGGCCGGATGACCGACGCGAACACGTCGTAGGCGTGCGGGTGGAAGTGGAGGTTGTCGGCACGGTACAGGTCCGCGCGGGGGGTGCCGCGGGCGTCCACGAGGGCCGGGTTGATGTCGATGAAGCGATGACCCGGCGTGGCCACGCAATGGGCGCGCACGAGGGCGTTGTAATGGTCCACGCGACCCCACAACGGGACGCGGTCAGGCGAGCGCGTGGCGGTGACGTAGAGCAGGCGCGTGCCGGGAAGCTCGCGCCCCAGGCGGTCGGAGAAGGCCTTGAAGCGCGCGAAGATGGCCTCCGGCTCGTCGCAGGCCTTGAGGTCGTTGCTGCCGCAGTAATAGACGACCACGCGCGGCGCATGGGGCAGCACGACCTGCTCGAATCGGTCGAGTTGGTCGCCGGTGCGGGAGCCCCCGAAGGCGCGGTTGACGACGGGCCACGGGGCCATGGCGACGGCCACGTTCGTCCATTCGCGGAAGACGCTGCTTCCCACGAACAGGATGCCGCCGCGCGCGGGCGGCCGGGCCTTGTCGGCGGCGACGAACGCCTGGATGTCCTTCTCAAATCGGGCCTCGGCGGCGCGGGCAACGATGGGTGCCCACGAGGCCATCCATGCGACCGCTAGCAACGCGACGAGACCGCGTCCGGGGAACGGGGTGGGAGCGTGTGGCTTCATGGACTTCATGGGCGGGCCTTGGGCGGGAGGGATGCGAAGGGGCTCAGCGGGCCGGATGCCAGATCGATTTCAGGGGATGGAACTCGACGCGGTCGAGGCGTGCGGGCCCCTCGGGCGACGTGACGAGGACCCGGCGGTCGTCGGGCTTGGGCTGGAAGGGCATGGGCACGTAGCACAGGCCGTCGCTGGCGAAGACCTCAAGGCCGGTGCGGTCGGAGAAGACGATGATGCGCTGGCGCTTGCCGCGGAGGGGCGCGGGGGCCTTGTGGCCTTGGACGGACAGCTCCTGCCGGGCGCCGTCGTAGCGGATCTCCGCGCCGCGCACCTGGAGGACAACCGGGTGCGGCCCGGGCTCGAACTCGACGGACACCTCGGCGAGCTCGGCCTCGCCGAGGGCCAGGGTGGCGTCGGAGCCCTTGCTGCCGAGGGCGACCTTACGCAGGACGCGGCCGCGTTGACGGAGGGACTGGACCTCCTTGGCCGGGTTGTAGGCGAGGCGTGGGCCGTCGGGCGTGGACACGAGCGTGAGGACGAGCGGGAGGGTCATGGCCTGGTTGAAGGACATGCCCTTGGTCTCGGTCTGGAACCAGCCCACCTGGATGCGGCGGCCGTCGCGGGCGGGGATGTCGCTGAAGGTCTGGGGCGCGTAGAAGCCCTTGCCACGCTGGCCGGGCAGGCGCGAGTGCTCGGGGGTAAAGCGGGTGCCATCGAAGGTGCCGACGGCGTACTCGGTGTTGGCCCCGGCGAGGACCCACTTCTTGTTCCTCGGGTTGCCATCGACGGGCAGCTCGAAGAAGTCGGGACATTCGTAGAGGTAGTTGCTGCCGCGGACGCCATCGGTCACGGAGGCGAGGGTCCAGTCCTTGAGGTTGGGCGAGGTGTAGAAGTGGACCGTGTGGCCGCGCCCGGGAAGCTCGACATAGAGGACCATGACCCATTTCCCGGTGGGCGCGTGCCACAGGACCTTGGGGTCGCGGTTGCCGCCGGTGACCTGCGGGAGGATGGGGTTGCCGGGGTACTTGGCGAAGGTGCGGCCGTCGGTGCTGGAGGCGATGCACTGGACGGTAGGGTTGCCGGCCGCCGTGTAGATGAGGACGAGGGGCGGCTTGCCGTCCTTGCCCAAGCCGCTGGTGTTCTTCCAGTCCACGACGGCGCTCCCGGAGAACATCGGCCCGTACACATCGGGCATCAGGACGTCGCCCAGCTCGGTCCAGCGGACGAGGTCGCGGCTGACGGCGTGGCCCCAGTGCATGTTGCCCCAGGCCCAGCCGTAGGGGTTGTGCTGGAAGAAGAGGTGGTATTCGCCGTTGAAGAACACCATGCCGTTGGGGTCGTTGTTCCAGCCACGTTGCGGCGAGAAGTGCAACTGCCCCCGCAAGGGCTCGCGATAGAGCGTGGCCGCGTCCGGCAACGTGTCCGAGGTCCGGATCGCCAACAGCCCGCCGGAATCCTCCGGCAGGCGGTCCACCGTCACGCGCAGCGACTGGCCCTGCCACGGGCCGACGTCCATCACGCCCCACCACTCGGCCGGGCCGGCGGCGAGCTCGACGTCGTTGCGCACGATCACGTGGTCGCCCGCGGAGATCGTCACCACGCGCTTGGCGGCACCGGTCTTGATGGGGAAGAGCAGGTACCGATGCGCAGCCGTCACGTCACGGGAGGCGTCGCGCCGGAGCCCCGGGGGCTTGCGATCCGTTTGGACGACGTGGTCCACGTTGAGGTGGCCCCATCCGCCCTTGGCTTCGTCCACGATGCGGAGGACGGCGGTCTTGCCCGACAGCTCGGCGACGTCCCAGGACTCGGGCGCCAGTTCCTCGCTGCCGCCGGAGTGCGTGTTGCCCCCGGTGGCGGAACGCACGACACGGCCGTCCACGAGGAGTTGCAAGGCAAGCTTGTCGGGGTTGGCACCGCCGCCAATGAGGAAGGCGATATGGCGGCGCTGAAGGACGAAGGGCGGCGACGTCAGCACGCCGGTGGCGTCGTCGCCGTTACGGAACGAGTTCACCAAGCCCTTGCCCTGGAAGCCGCCCACGGACATCTGCCCAGGCAACGCCCCCCGCGCGGGCGCGGTCCCGAATGCATCGCCCGTCGCCGTCCAAGACCCGTAGGAATCGCCCTCGAAGTCGGCCACGACGAGGTCGTCGGCCGCGCGAGCATGGGCTGTTGAGAGGGCCAGCAGGAGGCCGGTCGCCAGTCGGGCGACGCGGGCGCCAAGGCGGGCAAGGGGGAGCTTCGAGGAGTTCATGTGCAACGCCCCAAAGTGGAGCAGCCCGCCAACGGGGGCTGGCAAGGCGAATGATGCGCCGCCGCCGCGCGTCACCGCCGCACCACAAACCCGGCGTCGGCCCAGTTGGCCAAGTCCTCTCGGGAGCCATCCCCGGCGTCGGTCACGGCCAATGTCACGACGCGCGCGCCGTCGGGAATGGGGACGTCGAAGCGCCACGCCAGGGACAACACCCGCATCACCGGGCTCGACGCCGCCTCCTTGCCGTCGATGAACACCTTGAACACCACGCTGGGATGTCGCGCCAGGTTCGACCCGTTGCTGACGTCCACGACGTTGTCGTCCACGCCCGCAAGGCCCACGAACCGCTGGTACCCGGGCCGGACCTCGTAGGCCACCGCGCTGGGGGCCCGCATCCCCAGCCCGCGTGCGTGCACCTTGCGTCCCATCTTCAATGGCTTGCCCTCGTTCGACCGATCCTTCTGCGGCGGCTGCGCGCCCGACGAGTAACGCACGACGCCGCCGTAGGTGTGCCCAAAGCCCACGTTGCGAACGGGCACGAGGTCCGCCACGTGCACGTCCGGCACGGGCGGCACCGGCCCGAGCCGCGCAAAGGATCCTTCCGACTCCAGCCCGACCTGCTTCCGGCCCTTGAAGGCGACGGCACGGACACGGGTGGTCTCGGCAACCACGAACGGTGTCTCGTACACGGGCGACCGAGGCGTGGGCTCGCTGCCATCGAGCGTGTAATGGATCCGCGCCCCGGGCTGGAGCGGCGCGGTCAGGGTGACGGTGATGGGCTGCTCAAAGAGGTGCGGGCGCATGGCCGTTCCCCAAGGGGCGATGCGAACCGGATCCAGCAAGCGCTTGCCGTCCCAGTGGCCGGCGCGGGCCAGTTCTTCGGCCAGGTGGATCGTGGGCGCCAGGTGCTTCTCGAAGTGCTCGACAACCTGCTCCGTGTTCAGGTCCGGCGTGAATCCGCGCGACGGGTCATAGCCCGGGTGGGCGTCGGTCATGTCGCGCGCCAGCACGCACTGGAGCCCGGCGGTCTTCATCGCACGGAGGCCCATGGGCTTGCCGAGCAGGCACACCTGCGTGTGAAAACCAACATACAGGAGATGCGTGAGCCCCCGTTGCTGGCAGATCGCATACACCTCCGCCTGCGTGTCTGGCATCCAGTCCTCGGATCCGATGCGAAGCCCAGGGTGCATCCCATCCCACCCGTAGTTTCCGGCGCAGCGCTCGCGTCCGCAGGCGCACCCGCCGGCGTCGGGCACGGGCGGACAGGTGGCGTCCACCAGCCTCGGCACGGTGACCTTGGGCAGGGCCAGCACCTTCTCGCGCTGGGGATGGCCCGCGTAGTTCTCCACGACGTCGCTGGGACACAGCATCACCGTCATGCCCATCGCCCGCGCGGCCTCCAGCGCCTGGTCGATTCGCGGCACGAACGCATCCACCCGCATCGTCGCCGTCTTGCACCAATGATAGTTCCACACGTCCACCGCGATCACCCCCACGCGCCGCGCGTCCACCGTCTCGGTCCGCACCCGCACTGCACCCGTAGCCGGGTCCCGCGTCTGCAACCGCCACGTGATGTCGGCCGCGCACGCGGCCGGCACGCCACACCCAAGGACGAAGGCCATGGCCATGCCAACGAGTCCAGCGCCCGTCGCCCAGGCGACGCGGGTCTTCGCGATATTCTGCCAGAAGAGGGAAGTCACGCCGTGCCTATCCCATGGCCCGGCCCCAAAAGGGAAGGCTAAGATGGGGAATTTCCCGCCGCCGACCGCCCGTCCCTCGCCATCCAATCCGCCAGCCACCCCGCCAACGCCGACGCGTCGGGCACCAACGCGTCCCCCTCGCCCGGCCGCAGGACCGTGTAGCCCGGGCCGTGCGCCGGACCGTTGACCACGCACGCATCGGTGCGGTTGGACACCAGTTGGTCCCTGCCCCGCGCCAACGCATCCGCTCGGGACCCGTTCGCCTCGTACTTCCACCCCACCAGGCGCCCGTTCGGAAACCAACCCCGCATCAACGAGAGCACCTTCGGCGTCGGGCTTAGCCGCATCCAAAGCTCGCCGTGCCCCGTCGAGACCTTTGGCTCCACCACGGCCCGAAACGTCCCGTCCGCCTCGCGTGCATGAATGCCGTCGCACCGGAAGTCTCCCACGGCGGCCGCGTGCAACACCCACACCGGCTCCGTCGTCGCCCGTCGCTCGAACAGGCCGCGAAGCTCCTCGGCGGTCGAGAATGGCTGCACCTCCACCGCGAATACCGGCGGCGGCGCGACGGCGGCCCGCGACCGCATCAACACCACCTCATGCCCGGCCATCGACAGCGCGTTTGCCAGCAGGGTGCCCAGCGACCCCGTCGAGAAGTTCGTCATCCGCCGCACGGCGTCGATCGGCTCGGAGGTCGGCCCGGCACTGATGAGGCAACGGAGTGGGGACGGTCGGTTCACGTCTGCGCAGGCTATCCTGGCAACGCCCGCCCGACAATCGCCGCCGCGCCCCGCACCACGCGCCAACCCATGCCCAGGGACGCGCCCCGAGCCCGGGTGCATCCCGAAGTGGTTGGTGACATGGGAACGGGATGCGGGGAGCGGACGGATCCCGCAAGGCGGGAGCGTGGAGAGTCGGCCGGGGACGGCCGTGCTCCCAGCGTCGGGCCATCCACGCCATCAAATGGCTTGTCGTTCACGCCCGGGTTTTCCAGCCTCCGCCGTCCAATGGGGCTGAGCGCGCGTCCATGGGAAGCACACGACACGACACGACATGACATGAACATGGCACCGAAGCCCGCCTATCCGTGGCCCGGCGTGATCCGGCGTTACGCCGACCTGCTGCCCGTGACCGCCGAGACGCCGGTCGTGACGTTGCTGGAGGGCAACACGCCATTGATCCCTGCCCCCGCGCTGGTCGAGGCCATCGGTGGCCGCTTTGACCTTTACCTGAAGTACGAGGCCCTCAATCCCACCTGCTCGTTCAAGGACCGCGGCATGACGATGGCCATCACCAAGGCCAAGGAACGCGGGGCACAGGTCGTCGTCTGCGCCTCCACCGGCAACACCTCCGCGTCCGCCGCCGCCTATGCCGCGCGGGCCGGCATGAAGTGCGTCGTGCTCCTCCCCAAGGGCAAGATCGCCCTCGGCAAGCTCGCCCAAGCCCTCCTCTACGGAGCCACCACCGTCTCCATCGAGGGCAACTTCGACGATGCCCTCCGCGTCGTGCGCGAGCTCGGCGAGACCGGCCTCGTCGAGGTCGTCAACTCCATCAACCCCGTCCGCATCGAGGGCCAGAAGACCGCCGCCTTCGAGATCTGCGACGTGCTCGGCGACGCGCCCGACTTTCATTTCCTCCCCGTTGGCAACGCCGGCAACATCACCGCCTACTGGAAGGGCTTCCGGGAATACGCCGAGGCCGGCCGCTCCGACACCCTCCCCCGCATGATGGGCTGGCAGGCCGCCGGGGCCGCCCCCCTCGTCCTCGGCCACCCCGTCGAGCACCCCGAGACCGTCGCCACCGCCATCCGCATCGGGAACCCCGCCTCGTGGCAAGGGGCCATCGACGCCGCCCGCGACTCGCAGGGATCCATCCGGTCCGTCACCGACGACGAGATCCTCCATGCCTACAAGCTCCTTGCACGCACCGAGGGCGTGATGGTCGAGCCCGCGTGCGCCGCGCCCATTGCCGGCCTCATCAAGGCCGTAGCCGCCGACGAAATCCCCGAGGGAAGCCTCGTCACCGCCACCATGACGGGCCATGGCCTCAAGGACCCCGACACGGCCCTCAAGGTCGCTGGCTTCGAGCCCCTCACCTGCGCCGCGTCCCGCGAGGCCGTCATGGCCGCCATCGGGCTCTGAGGAAACGGCCCCCTCACGGGTCGAAACCCCCTCGCTGACTTGTTGCGTGGGGACCAGGAAGGAACCTCGTTCCTTGCGACGCCCCGCTGAATCGTGGTAACTGCCTTCCAGTGTGAGGCAGCTTCGAGTCAGCAAACAGGAGGGCCGAGAGAGGAGGGCGTCGTCACCATGAAAGGAAGCGGTCCGTCGCGTCTCATTCCCATCGCCCGCACGTCCTTGCGATTTCCCAAGCCTCCCCGCCCGACACCGGCACCCAGCAGCCTTCGACGATTTGATCGCCCCCCGTTGACCATGACCACCCTTCCAAAATGATCCGGCGAATCCTCCGCACCCTCTTCGACCACACGGGCGTCATCCTCTACAAGCGGCCGCGGCACAACGGCAGGGCGAGCTTTAGCATCGATGGCCTGCACTACGGCTTCACCCTGCCCCAGTCGAACTACGCCCCATGGGAGGGCGACGTGGCCTTTCAATCGATACACCGTGAGATACGGGGCCACACCTTGGTGGATGTCTATCGATGCCATGAGCTGTGGCAGCTCGTGGAAAAGGTCCAGCAGTTGGACCCCGCAGCCGCCATCCTGGAAGTGGGCGTCTGGCGGGGTGGAACCGCCGCCGTCATGGCGAGGCGACTTTTGGATCTGAAAAGCCCGGCGACCCTCTACCTGGCCGACACGTTCGCTGGCGTGGCCAAAGCCGGGGCGAATGACGCCTTCTACACCGGTGGGGAACACCACGACACGAGCCAGGACACGGTGGAAGGGCTCATCAAAAGGACGAGCGCCTATCCGTCCACCCGCGTGCTCAAGGGCATCTTCCCAGACGAAACCGGGGGCCTCATCCACGCCGGTCAGAAGTTCAGCCTGTGCCACATCGACGTGGACGTGTACGACTCCGCGAAAGGCGTGCTGGACTGGGTTTGGCCGCGGCTGATCCCCGGGGGCGTCGTGGTGTTTGATGACTATGGATTTCATTACTGCACCGGGGTGGCGAAGCTCGTGGAGGAATATCGCCGTCTCGATGACCGACACGTCATTCACAACCTGAACGGGCACGCGCTGATGATCCGTGTGCGCTAGGCCACGGGACGTTTGGCGAACGCCCTTGTGGCCTCTTCCTCACGAGGGATTGCACGGGTTCCGGGGCGGACTTCCCACGTCGCGACGGCCGCATCCGTCGTGGCACAGCCACGCCCGTTCAGGGGACGCCGCAACCCGTCCCCTGTCGTCCACCATGAATTGACCCGCAGGTTGAGGACCTCGGATTCCGACGTGCGCACCGATCCGTCCTGTTGGGAAGGGCACCTTCCCGGCCCTGAAACCTGCCTCGACCGCCATCGCTTGGGTGCATCACCGTGCATCCCGAAGGGGTTGGTGACATGGGCGGGCGATGCGGGGAGCGAACCGGCACCGAAAGGGGGAGGACAAAGAGGCGGCCGGGGACGGCCGCGCTCCAGGGGTTGAGCGAGCCACGATGTTCTTGGGAACACGGACCCTGAAATCGGCAGTCAAAGAGGGTGCCAAGACGAGGAAACGCCCTTCCCATCGGGTCGGATGGGCTCATGGACAGGAACCCAGGGGCTCCCCCTGCGGGTGAGGTCGAGGCAGGCCCGGTTCGGCTGTAGGCCGGGTCCCCTGACCCGGCGCACCGGGCACGAGGCATCACCGCCGCCGCGTGAGGGCACGCGGCCTACAGACGGACCCACTGCCGTTTCTAGGCTGACACCATCGGGATGCAACGGGTGCGTCCGGGCTTGAGAACTCGGCATCGCCACCGGGGGGCGGGTTGGGGTACGCTGCGACGCGTGAGTCCGACGTTGTTGATCGTGGATGACGAGAAGACGACGCGCGAGGGGTTGCGCGCGGCGTTGGAGGACCGCTTTGACGTATACTTGGCGGAATCCGCGGAGGCCGCGCGTGGCTTGATGGAAAAGGAGGCCTTCGACGTGATGCTGACGGACCTGCGGATGACGGGAGAGGATGGGTTCCAGTTGATAGACCGCGCGCGGGCGCTGCCGAAGCCGCCCGTTTGCATCCTGATGACGGCCTACGGGTCGGAGGACGTGGCGGTGGAGGCGATGAAGCGCGGGGCGGACGACTACATTGCAAAGGGGCGGCTGAAGTTCGAGGAGCTGGAGCTGCGCATCCAGAGGGCGCTGAAGCGGCGGGGGCTGGAGTCCGAGAACCGGCAGTTGCACGAGCGGCTGGACCAGAAGTACGGGATGCCGGGGCTGGTGGGGTCGTCGCCGGCGTTGGGCGAAGTGATGGAGGTAATCCGTCAGGTGGCACCGACGCGGACAACGGTGTTGATCACGGGGGAAAGCGGGACGGGCAAGGAGGTGGTGGCGAAGACGATCCACCAATTGAGCACGCGGTCGCGGGGACCGTGGGTGGCGGTGCATTGCGCGGGGCTTCCGGCGGCGTTGCTGGAGAGCGAGTTGTTTGGGCATGAAAAGGGCGCGTTCACCGGGGCGCATGAGCGTCGCCCGGGACGCGTGGAGCTGGCGCAGGGCGGGACGTTGTTCCTCGACGAGATCGGGGAGATTGACGCGACGACGCAGGTGAAGCTCCTGCGCTTCCTGGGCGAGCGGACGTTTGAGCGGCTGGGGTCGGGGAAGACCTTGACGGCGGACGTGCGGCTGGTGGCGGCGACGAACAAGGACCTCGCGGCGATGGTGAAGGCGGGGACGTTCCGAGAGGACCTCTACTTCCGGCTGGCGGTGGTGCCGATCCACCTGCCGCCCCTGCGCGAACGGGTGTCGGACATCCCGGCGTTGGCGATGGCGTTCGTGCAGGAGTACGCGCGTGAGAACGGGAAGAAGGTAAAGGGGTTGGAGACGGCGGCGATGGAGGCGCTGCTGCGGCATCGGTGGCCGGGGAACGTGCGGGAGCTGCGGACGGCGATGGAGCACGCGGTGGTGCTGTGCCGGGGCGAGACGGTTGGGGTCAAGGACCTTCCAACGGCCCTGCGTGCGGCCCCGGGGGAGGCCGTGGTCCACGAGGCCCGGGAGAAGATCGCGGCAGGAGGGCTGTCGTGGAAGGAGGCGGAGCGGCAGTTGGTGATCCATGCGCTGGAGGCGTGCGATGGCAACCGGACGGAGGCCGCGAAGAAGCTCGGGATCAGCCGTCGAACGTTGCACCGGAAGATTCATCAGTTTGGGTTGGAGGACATGAAATGAACCAAGGGCCGAGGGGCGCGCAGGACTTGGTCCACGCGATGGAAATGGGGGCTGGGCGTCGATGGATGCAGCGTTGGCTGGTCATCATGGCGGTCTTGGCGGTGGGGGGCATCTACCTGATGCGGGAGGCGAAGAACTTCTCGAACCCGGAGGCGATGGACCTGGGGCAACTGGGGCGCAACCTGGCGGCGGGGCGGGGCTACACGACGCGGCTGGTGCGGCCGCTGAGCTTTCACCTGCTCCAGGAACGGGCGAAGGAGACGGGCCAACCGCAGGCGGGGCTCTTGCAGAAGCCGCATCCGGACCTTCACAACCCGCCGGTGTATCCCGTGATGTTGGCAGGATTGTTCAAGGTGCTGCCGGAGCGGCTGTGGACGAGCCTGACGCAGGATCCGTTTCGCCAGCGCCCATGGCCGGAGACGTTCATCACGTTGTTCAACCTAGGTTGGCTGGGACTGGGCACGTGGTTGGTGTGGCGGCTGGGAAGGCGCTGGTTCGACTGGGAAGTGGGGCTCATGTCGGCGGCGGTGTACGCGGGGACGGAGCTGTTGTGGCGGATGTCGAGCAACGGCCTGCCGGCGCCATTCCTCATGGTCCTGGTGCTGGTGTTGGCGGACGTGTTGGTGCGGCTGGACGAGACGGGGGCGGAGCTGGCGCCGGGGCTGCTGCCGCCGCTGGGTCGCCCGTTGCGATTGGCCGCCACGGCGGGCGTGGTCATCGGGGTGGGGTTCCTGACACGGTACGCCTTCGGCTTTGTGCTCATCCCCGCCGTTGCGTGGATGCTGATGACCCACGTGCGTCGATGGGCGGTGGTGCCAGCGTGCCTGCTGGCGTTTGCAGTGGTGGCGTCGCCATGGCTTGCCCGCAACTACCTCGTGAGCGGCCGGCTGCTGGGCACGGCGGGAAGCGCGATGTTGGCCGGGACGGAGAGCTTCCCGGAGTCGTGGCTGGAAAGGCACCTGCGCAAGCCTCCGGAGCCGCCCAACCTCCTGACGGAGGTGCGGGTGAAGTTCTCGGTGAACGCGGCGGACCTGCTGCGAAACTCGGTGCCGAAGCTGACGGGCAACTGGGCGTTCTTCCTGTTCGTGTCGGGGTTGATGTTGCCGTTCCGGACGGAACGGCTGCGGCGGCTTCGATGGTTCACGTTGGCAACGCTTGGGATCTTCTTCGTGGTGGAGGCGCTGATGCGGACGCACTGGAGCACGCTGGTGCCGGAGGCGAACGAGTCCTGCCAGATGGTGTTGTTGACGCCGTTGGTGTTCCTGTTCGCCGTGAGCTTCTTCTTCAGCCTGCTGGGATCGACGGAGTTTGGGCATCCCTTGCTTCGGGGGGTGTTCGCGGGCGGGGCATGGCTGGTGTTCAGCCTGCCGTTGCTGACGTCGCTGCTGCCGCCCCCCAGCTTCCCCATGGTGCTACCCGCGTACCGGCCGGACATCATCCAGGAGGTATCGGGATACGTTCGGCCCAACGAGCTGATGGCCAGCGACGTCCCGTGGGCGGTGGCCTGGTACGGCGACCGGGAATGCCTCTGGCTGCCCCACAAGGTGGCGAGCATGAAGGACAAGGACGGCAAGGTGGATGGCGAGGACTTCCTTTCCGTGACCGACTTCGAGCGCCACGTGGCGGCCATGTACCTGTCGCCGTTCACCAGCGAGGAACCCTTGCGGCGGGTCGGCACGGCCGAGTTTGTGTGGGGTCGGTTTTACCTCGATGCCGTGGTGAACCGGAACCTCCCGAGGGGATTCCCCTTGCTGGACGCGTACCAAGGCTCGGCCGAGCGCGGCCACCTGTTCCTGGCCGACCGCAGGCGCTGGTAATGGGCCGGGTTGAAAGCGCCGGCACCGATGTTTGAGAGGTTTCCTCCGCGTCAGGGTCCGATGATCCAGTTGACATGGATTCAAGGACCGCATGGGTGGAAGCCGTGGCGTCGGGAGGGAATCGCAACCGGCCCTCGTCATGGCGTTTGTTCCTGACGACGCTGCCGCCCGTGGCGAGAATGGCCGCGTTTCTGCTGTGGCCGGTGCGAGCCAACCTTTTCGCGGAGGACCTCAGGGTGTTCCATCGGCTGGCGGCTGGCCCCGATCCGGACCGAGTCGCGTGGGTGCGGGGCTACCTGTGCCATCCGAGATACCGGCGGGCGTCGCTGCTGCGTCGGCTGGGGTTGCGGGGGCGCGTGAGCTTGCTGGATGCGTGGGCACGTCGGAACAGCCGGGCCATTCCCTCAACGAACGGGCCCGGAAAGGGCTGACACCAATGCGGGTCCACTCCGGGGGCATGTCACGGAGGTGTTCCATGCTGGGAAAGCCTGCGCCGTTGGAGCAAGATGCGCAGGGATGCGCGAGTTCGAGCTAATCTCCCGCCTGGTGCCGTTGCTGCCCCGGAACGACTTCGTCGTCGCGGGCGCCGGGGATGATTGCGCCGTGTTGGACCTGGGCGACCCGGCGTGCCACACGCTGTTCAAGACGGATGCCATCGTCCAGGGGGTGCACTTTGAGGCCGAGGCCGACCCGGAGAAGGTGGGGCACAAGGCGATGGCACGGGCATTGAGCGACGTGGCGGCCATGGCTGGGCTGCCCGTGGCAGCGGTGGTGACGTTGGCGTTGCCCGCGGGCCAGGATGCGGCATGGGCCGAGGCGGTTTACAGGGGATTGTGCCGGACGGCGGCGCGATGGCAGGTCGCCGTCGTGGGCGGCGAGACCGTGACGAACCCGGGCCATGCGTGGTTGTCCGTGGCGCTGTTGGGACGCGTGGAGCGGGGCAAGGCCGTGATGCGTTCCGGGGCGCGGGCAGGGGACGCGTTGATGGTGAGCGGGGAGCTGGGTGGCTCCATCGCGGGGCATCACCTGGAGTTTGAGCCGAGGTTGCGCGAGGCGGCCTGGCTGGCCGCTCATCATGACGTGCACGCGATGATCGACCTGAGCGACGGGCTGGCGGGCGATTTAAGGCACGTGCTGGCGGCTTCGGGCGGGTTGGGGGCGGAGATCTTGGCGAAGGCCCTGCCGATCCGGGCGGCGGCCCGGGCACGTGCACGGGAAGGAGACCTGGCTCGGCCAGCCGTGCTGGCTGCACTGACGGACGGGGAGGACTTCGAGTTGCTCTTCGCGGTGGCGCCGGGAGATGCGGTCCGCGTCATGGACGGTTGGCGGCAGGCGTTTCCCGGCACGCCCATCCATTGCGTTGGCAAGGTGACGTCGGGGCCGGGGGCATGGCTTCGGGATAGCCGGGGGCTTCGCCCGCTGCCGTCCGGCGGATACGAGCACCTGGGATGAGCCGGCACGTCGTGCATTCTGTGGCGGAGATGGAGGCGCTGGGGGCGTCCATGGGGCGCACGATGGCGCCGGGGACGGTGCTGGGCCTGAGCGGGGACCTCGGCACGGGCAAGACGGCCTTCGTGCGAGGATTGGTGCGTGGGGTGGGTTCCGAAGCCCGTGTTCATTCGCCGACGTTCGCCCTGCTCAACGAATACCGGGGAGGGCGATGCGTGGTGCATCACCTGGACCTGTACCGGTTGTCAGGGGCGGCAGACGTTCGGGCGGCCGGGCTGGACGAGTATCTGGCGCATCCGCAGGGCATCGTGGCGGTGGAATGGATTGAACGTTGGGACGAGCCGTTGCCTGGATTGGGGAGGTTGCATTTCACATGGGTGGACGACGGGACACGGGAGGTGATCTGTGACATGCCTTGCGCTTGAGTTCTCCAGCCAACGTCGCTCGGCGGCGATTGCGCGGGACGGGGTCTTGCTGGGCGAGGCCTGTGTGATCGGTGGGCCCGCAACGTCCGCTCCGCGGTTGATCGCGGAGGCGTTGGGAAAGTCGGGCGTGCGTCCCACAGAAATCGGGCGGCTGGTGGTGGGCATCGGGCCGGGCAGCTACACGGGGATCCGACGGGCGATCTCGACGTTGCAGGGCTGGCACCTGGCATTGGGGACGCCGTTGGCCGCCGTGGGCAGCATGGAGTTGCTGGCCCGGATCGCGCATGAGCGCCTTGGGCATGCGTGCGAGGTAGCGGCGGATGCGCAGCGCGGGGAATGGGCGTGCGCGGAGATGGAAGGAGGAATCGTGACGACGGAGCTTCGGTTGCGGGGCTTGGAGGAGCTTCGGGCGGACATTGCGGCGGGACGTTGCGTGGTGACACCGGACGAGGGTCTGCCCGGGGCCATCGTGCTGCATCCGACGGCGGCGCTTGCGGCGGTTCTTGGAGCTGGCTTGGCGGAGCAACGGCCGGAGGCGCTGGCCCCCGTGTACCTGCGCGAGGCGGCGTTTGTGAAGGCACCGCCCACACGCCCGATCCCGCCTGCATAAAGACCGGCTTGGCCGGGTGGCCGGAAGGGGACCAAGGTGGAGCATGACACGAAGAGCCCGGCCGCCAGCACAGGTCTCGGACCGCCTCGAATGGGAGAGGGTACTGTGGGAATCCGGATGCCTCGTGGTGGCGGGCGTGGACGAGGCCGGACGAGGTCCCTTGGCGGGGCCGGTCGTGGCGGCAGCCGTGGTGCTTCCATGGGAATGGGGGCGTGATGGGATCCCGGAGGAATATGCGGGCCTGGACGACTCGAAGAAGCTGTCCGCCCGGGCGCGGGACGGGTTCTTCGGCTTGTTGACCTCGGACCCGCGCCTGCGTTTTGCGATCGTGGAGGCCTCGGCGCAGGTGATTGACAGGATCAACATCCTCGCGGCGACGCACCAGGCGATGAACGAGGCTGTTGGGCTGCTGGCCCCGGGCCCCTCCCATGTCCTCGTGGATGGGTTGAAGGTGCCGTCGCTCCGTTGGCCGCAGACGGCCATCGTGGGCGGCGACGGGCGGAGCTACTCGATCGCGGCGGCCAGCGTGCTCGCCAAGGTGACGCGGGACCGAATCATGGCGGAGGCAGAGGCGAGGCATCCGGGGTATGGATTTGCGCGGCACAAGGGGTATCCGACACCCGAGCATCTCGCGGCGCTTTCGAGGCTGGGTCCCTGCGAGCTGCACCGGCGATCCTTCGCGCCCGTGAGCGCACGGCAGCTTGGGTTGTTCGGGGCATGATCGCGTGGCTCCGAAGGTGGTGGGAGGCACGCACGGCGCCGCAGCCGGCAAACCTGAGGCGCGGGCGGGCGGGTGAGGATGCGGCGGCACGTTACTTGGCCGGGGTTGGCTGGAAGATCCTTGCGAGGAACTACACGACGGCCCTCGGCGAGCTGGACTTGGTGGCGTGGAACGGGGAATGCATGGCGTTCGTCGAGGTCAAGGCGCGGTCCTCCGGCTCATGGGGACGCCCGGCCGACGCCGTGGACCGTGAGAAGAGGCGTCGTGTGACGGCGGCGGCGATGCACTACCTGCGGGCGGCCGGGACCCCGTTGGTCCGGATTCGTTTCGACATCGTGGAGGTCCTCCTGAGCGGGGACGACGTGGCGGAGGTACGTCACCTGGAGGATGCATTCCGCATGGAAGGGGGCAGGACCTACCCGTGAAAAGACCGCGCCCCTGGGGGAGCGCGGTCGGGTGACACGGCGGATTGCGGCATGGTTGCTGCCGCATCGCGAGGCCGGGGTCAGGCGGCGAACTGGAGGGCGTCGCGTGCCCGGATGCGTGCCCGGAGCTTCCTGAGGGCGGCGGCCTCGAGTTGGCGGATGCGTTCGCGCGTGAGGCCAAATTCGGTGCCGATTTCCTCGAGGGTGCGGGGCTCGCCGCCATCAAGGGCAAAGCGATCCCGAAGGATCCGTTGCTCGCGGGCGTTGAGGGTGGCGATGAGCTGGCGAACAAGGTCCGCGTTGGTGCCGTTCTCGACGGCCTCGTAGGGCATCGGGGCGTTTTCGTCGGGGATGATGTCGGCGACGCGGCCGGCCTCGGGATCGTTGCCGAGGGGGGCTTCGAGGGAGGTGGCTCCAATGGCGGCGGCCTCGCGCCAGCGTTGGATGTCCTCGATATCGACCAGCATGAAGGCGGCCAATTCCGCCTCGGTGGGAGGGCGGCCGATGTCCGCCTCAAGGCGGGCCTCGGCCTTTCGCATGCGTGCAAGTTCCTGGACGACGTGGATGGGGAGCCGGATGGCCTTGGACTGGCTGGAGAGGGCACGCTTGATGGCCTGCTTGATCCACCAGGCGGCGTAGGTGCTGAGCTTGGCACCCTTGGCGGGGTCAAAGCGTTCGACGGCCCGCATGAGCCCGATGTTGCCCTCGTTGATGAGGTCGAGGAGGGGCAGCCCGTAATCCTCGTATTCCCGGGCGATCTTCACGACGAGGCGAAGGTTGGCCTTGATCATGTGCTCGCGTGCGGACTCGTCGCCGGCGTGGATGCGGGCCGCGAGGACGATTTCCTCGGCGGGGGTGAGGAGGGGTGTTTCGACGGCCTCGCGGATATAGAGGCGGAACGAGGAATTCTCGTCCCATGGGCTGCGGACGGGGCGTTCCTCGGAGGGAACGACCCGGGCCTCGGGATCCCTGTGCACCTGGACGGGCCTCGGCCTGGGAGCGCCCGGGTGACGCTGGGTCGTGGGACGACGGAGCAGCGAGGCACGGGACCTGGTGGAGGGCTTGCTGTCGGGCTCGGGGCTCGGATCGGCGGGCGTCCCTCCCACGCGAGTGGGCGGCGCCTGCACGGCCTTGGGGGATGCGGGTTGGGGACGGGGTGAGGTACGGCTTGATTCCTTCATGTGTATCCTTCCTTTGATCCTCCTTCGGACGTCCTTGGCTGGCGTGGTTGCAAGCTGGACGCGTGGAGGTCAACGGGGCGCTACATCCGAGGCGTCATGCGGTTACCGATCTGATTGCGCGGATTTCGACCGGGGCAAGATGCGGGCGTTCAGCCAGTCGTGCGGGAGCCGCGAAGGGTTCGCTGCGTGGCGGGGCTTGGGCCTGGGGGATGTCGTCGGACAAGAGGCTCGCGCGGGGACGGCAGGGCGGGCAGCATCCGCCCATGGAGACGCAGGACCAATGGCGCGAGTTGTTCCGGATGCAGGCCGCGCTCAATCGCAGGATCGGCGTGGACACGTCGGCGATGGACGAGGCCGAGAAGACGCGCTGGATCCTCAACTACTGCCGTGCGATGTCCCAGGAGCTGGCCGAGCTGACGGACTCGGTCCCTTGGAAGTGGTGGGCGAAATACCAGAAGTTCGACGAGCAGAACGCACGGGTGGAGGTCGTGGACTTGCTGCACTTCCTGGTCAGCATGGCGCAGGTGCTGGGAATGTCTGCCGACGACGTGTTCCAGGCCTACGTGAAGAAGAACGAGGTCAACCTGCGGCGGCAGGACACCGGATACGCCACCAAGGACCAAGGCGACTCTGCCCACATCTAGTCGCGGGCGCGCCGGCTTCCGTGCCACGAACGACACACGCCTCGAATCCATGCGAGTCCGCATCCATTTTTGGTCGTACTTCCAGGACCTTGCCGGCGCCGCCGAGGCCGAGGTGGACGTGGGGGAGGGGGCAACGGTGGCGGAGGTGCTGGAGGCAGCATGGCGGCGCTGGCCGGACCTTGGGCGGCTGCGGGGCTCCACGCTGGTGGCCGTGGACGTGGATTACGCGGATCCCGGCCGGGTGCTCGCGCCGGGCGAGGAGGTCTCGTTGTTTCCGCCGGTGCAGGGAGGCTGAGGCATGCATGGCGAGCGGCGGGTTGTGTCGGAGGTGGTGTTGGGCGAGGCAGCGCTGGATGTCGCGGCGCTCGCATCCGGACGCACGGGGGATGCCGACCATGGCGCGTTGGTCCATTTCGTGGGCATCGTGCGCGGCATGGAGGAGGGCGTTACGATTTGGGGACTCGATTACTCGTCGTTTGAGCGGATGGCGCGGCGGCAGTTTGAATTGCTGGTGGATGCGGCAGGCCGGCGTTGGCCGGTTGCATCGGTTCGGATTCACCACCGGCTGGGCAGGGTGCGCGCCGGGGAGCCTTCGCTGTGGGTCGAAGTGGCGGCCCCCCACCGGTCGGAGGCCTTCGCCGCCTGCCAATGGATCATCGACGAGATGAAGCGGGTGGTGCCGATATGGAAGCGCGTGGTGCCGCTGGGGGAAACGTCGTGACGTGGCCTACAAGGTGACCACACGGAGCCATCCGGCCGATCCGAACCGGGACTCAAAGGGGACGATGGCCGCACGCGCGGCTTCGGCGTCGGGGAACAGGGCGAACGTCGTTGATCCACTCCCGGACATGAGCGTGCCAAACGCGCCGCGTGCCCGGAGGAACTCCTGGTAAAGGGAGAGGACCGGGTATTTGTCGAGGGCGGGGGCCTCCAGCGAGTTGTACAGGGAGGCCATGCCGCCCAGCAGGTCGCCGCCGGCGAGTTGCTGGGCCAAGACGCGCGCGCGGCCCGGGGTGCCGTTCAGCGAGGATGGAAAGCGTCCCAGTTCCCGGTAGGCCCATGGCGTGGAAATGCCGAAGCCCGGGTGGTAAAGCAGCATTCCCATGCCCGAGAGAACGCCAAACGGGGCGAGGGACTCGATCTGTTCGCCGCGGCCGGTGGCCAAGGCAGGCTGGCCTTGGAGGAAGAAGTTGACGTCGGATCCGAGGGTGGCGGCGATCCGGTGAAGGGCTTCGATGGTCAGGGGTTGTCCGAAGAGATCGTTGAGGCCCAGAAGGGTGTGGGCCGCATTGCTGCTGCCACCGCCGAGGCCTGCCGCCAACGGCAGGTGCTTCCCGAGGTGGATGGTAACGCCCGACGCAATGCCCGCCGCCGCAAGGAACTGGGTCGCGGCACGATGAACGAGGTTGGACGCGTCCACAGGCAGGTCGGGCCGGTTGCACGTGAGCCGGATGCCTTGGGGGGCCTCATCGAAGGACAACGTGTCATGCAGGGGAACATGCAGGAACACGGTTTCCAGGTCGTGGTAGCCATCGGGCCGTCGGCCCAGGATGTTCAGGATCAGGTTGACCTTGCAGGGCGAAACGCGTTCGAGGGGCATGGGAAAAAGCAAAAACGCGCCAACGGGGGGGCGTTGGCGCGTCGTCAGGAATCCGAGTTCCTGACGTTCACTCGAAGATCTTGAAACGGCTGCCGGGGAGGAACGGGGCAACGTCCCCGGAGTCAAACCCGACGGCGGTGTCCGCCTGGATGGAGCCGGAGTCGAGCACCCCTGGCTTGTACACGTCCGGATAGACGGGATGGGTGGGCTTGAAATAGGGGTCTGTTGGGATGGGGAACGTGGCCACCTCAACGGCTCCCACGAGGGTGCGGCCGATCGTGCGATTCAGGCCCTTGAAGACGCCGACGCTGGTGGCTCCGTCCGCGCCGTCCCAGAGGTAGGCCTGCTCGTAGGCCCGGCCGAATTCACCGAGGCGGAGAGGTTCAGTGAGGTTGTTGAGGCCGCGACCGAGCTTGCGCTCGGCGCTGGCGCAGCCAGCGGCGACGGCTGCAATGCCAACCAAGAAGGAGATCTGCTTCAGTCCGATGCGCATAATGCTCGTGAAAGTTGGCTGGAGGTTATGGCGGCGAGGTTGGCCTGCAAGCGTCGATTTCTGGGAATGCAAGTCGGCGGGGTTGCCTGGGTGAAGCCCCACAACCGCTCCATGGACCGACGGAGCCGCGAGGGTCGGGCCCAAGGCGGCTCCTGCGTCGCTGCGCGAGCCAAGCGGGATGAGCTTTCCCGTCACCCGTCCGGCACAGCGGGACTGCGTGCTTCCCTACCGGCCGGGGGCGGGTTCAACGTTGGGACGTGCGTGCGCCGTCTTTGGGAACACTTTTTCTGACCGTGTTCGTGGACCTGGTGGGGTTCGGGCTCGTGCTGCCGTTGCTACCGAACTACTCGCGTGCCCTGGGTGCCAGCGGACTGGAGGTGGGGCTAATCATGGCGTCCTACTCGCTCATGCAGTTCCTCTTCGCGCCGGCATGGGGCGCGTTGTCGGACCGCGTGGGACGTCGGCCGGTGCTGCTGGCGAGCACGTTCGTGGCGATGCTGTCGTATGCGACGTTCGCGGTGGGTTCGACGATGACAGGCCGGGCGGCGCTGGGGGTTTTGCTGGCGTCGCGGGTGGTGGCGGGCATTTGCGGTGCCAACATCACGGTGGCGCAGGCGTACATCGCGGACATCACGCCGCCGGAGGATCGCTCGCGGCGGATGGGCTTAATTGGAATGGCGTTTGGCCTGGGGTTCATCGTGGGACCCGCGCTGGCGGTGGGGGCGCAGCAGGCGGCCCAGTGGATGAACGCCCCGGGGCCGTGGGTGGCGGCGGCCCCGGGCGTGATGGCGGCGTTCCTGTGCCTGGGCAACTTCGTGGCGGCGTTCGTGCGCCTTCCGGAGAGTTGGCGGCCGGGAAGCTCGACGGCGGCGCGGCGGACGCGCTGGGAACACCTCAGCCGGACGTTGTCGCGGCCGGCGATCGCGTTTTTGATCCTGACGTTCTTCCTGGCGACGTTTGGGTTCACTTGCTTTGAAAGCACGCTGGGGCTGCTCATCCAGCGGAACTTCGGGTTGGTGGACCAGGCGGCGGCCCGGACGAACGCGGTGTTGTTTTGCTATGCGGGGCTGATTGGGGCGGTGGTGCAGGCGGGGCCCGTGGGACGGTTGCTGAAGAAGCTGGGCGAGGCGCACCTGGTGGCGGGCAGCCTGGTGGTGTTTGGGCTTTCGATGCTGCCTCTGCCCTTCCTGCACGGGGATGCGCCGTTGTCGTGGGGGGTTTTCCTGGAGCCGGCCGGATGGCGTTGGACGTTGCTTTTGGTGGTCGTGGGCGGCTTGGCGGTCGGCAGCGGGCTCACGCGGCCGCCGTTGTTCGGATTGTTGTCCCGCCTGACGCCTGCGGAAGAGCAAGGGGCCACGCTGGGCGTCGCGCAAAGCGCCGGGGCCTTGGCCCGTGTCTTTGGCCCCCCGTTTGCGGGGTTGTTGTTCGACCGGCATCCCGCATGGCCGTACTGCCTCTGCGGGATGCTGGCCGTGGCGACCGGATTGGTGGCGTGGAGCCGGTTGGTGCGGATGGCGCGGGGAACGCTGGCGACGGAGGCTCGGTAGCGGCACGGCCGTGGTTTCGCTGTGGGTGGCCGGGGCCTGGGGCGCGCGCCCGAAACGTCCGGGCGTCGCCGAAAAGCCTCGGAAAGTTTCATTCCACGGAACGGTTCGCGGGTTGCGGAAAGGCGGTTTCGGGCGTTCGATCCCGTTGTCATGAGCAAAGCTCTCCACCTCCTCGTGGTCGCTGCCAGCGCGGCAGCCGTTTCGTCAGACGCGTTCGCCCAAGAGACGACGCTGTTGGCCGAGTCGTTCTCCTACGCCGCAGGCAGCCTGACGTCCGTGAGCGGCGGCACGTGGGTCGCCCACAGCGGGACGAACTCCAATCCCGTTCAGGTCAACGGCGCGGGCGCGGCGGTGCTGCGCGGGGGCAGTGCCGAGGACGTGAATCGCCCCCTGGGCCCGGCCCTCCTCACGGCCGGCACCCTATACGCTTCTTTCACCGTGGACTTCAGCTCGGGAACCTTGGCTGCCACGGGGGTGAGCACGTACTTCCTGCACTTCAAGGACGCCAGCACGGGGTTCCGTGGCCGTGTCTTTGTCGGGTCCGCCACCGTGGCGGACGCGGACCTGTTCCGCCTTGGGATTGAGAACGATGGCAGCGACGGCGCGGCGACGGTGTCCTACTCGGGCAACCTGGACCGGACGGCGCCCCACCAGGTGACGGTGGCCTACGACCTTGGGTTGGGGACCTCGCGTCTTTGGGTGAACACCCCCGTGACGGGGCCGGCCACGGCGGAAGACACCGTGGCGGGCGCTGCCATCGCAGGCGTCTCCAGCATCGCGCTCCGCCAGGGCGGCAATGCCACCTCGACGGGCAACTACTCGGGCCTCCAAGTGGACAACCTCACCGTCGTGCACCAGACCACGGTGATCCCGGAGCCCAGCACCTGGGCGCTGGCCATCGCGGGTGTCGTGGTTCTGGGATGGGCCTCGCGGCGTCGATGAGGGCCGCCGGCCCTGGCCATGTTTGGCGGGCTGTCCCTTCCACTCGCAACCCAAGATTGATGGCGGAGGCATCCCTCTGTGCCGGGACATCCGCTGCCGATCGCGCTGGAGCCGCATGAAACCAAACCCCGTGGCCCAGGCTGCCATGTTGCTTGATGGACGCCGTGCTGCCCGCACCGGTTACGGGACGCGGCCGATGCCGGGGCGCGATGCCTTCACGTTGATTGAGTTGCTCGTCGTCATCGCCATCATCGCGATCCTTGCCGGGATGCTTCTGCCGGCGTTGTCGCGCGCCAAGGCGAGGGCGCAATCCATCCAATGCCTGAGCAACCTCCGCCAATGGGGCGTGGCGCTGCTGGTGTATGCGTCGGACAACAACGACGGCATCCCCCGGGACGGGACGGACGACGGCGGGCAGTACGGGGCCTTCACGGGCAGGACGGCGGGGCCTGGAAGCCCCAATGACCCCTTCGCGTGGTTCAACCTCCTGCCCAAGGGCGCCGGGGAGCGTCCCCTCTCAAACTACTGGGCCGAGGCGCAGGGCAAGGTGGCCAAGGAATTCCTTCCATTCCCCGGGGCAAAGGGCCGGATGTGGCATTGCAACAGCGCGCGGATCAAGGACTCCGAGATCCCCGCGATGCCGGCACGCGGGAGCTTCGGGTTCTTCAGCTACGCCATGAACCTCGACCTCAAGCTCCGCACGTCCGTGCGCAACGGCGTGGCTGGCAACGACCATCCCTACCCGGGCATGCCCCGCCTCGCCGACCTGCGGGCCCCGTCCGCGACGGTCATGCTCTTGGACGCCGTCCTGAACCCGGTGACGGAGGCCTTCGGCGACACCTCCACGGCCGCCATCGGGGTCATGCCGGCTGCCCGGCACAATCGCTTCGCCGCCCGTCATGGCGGGCCCGGGGCGTCCGGGGGCGGCAACATCATGTTCATCGACGGCCATGCCGCGTTCTTCAAGCGGGCGTCCGTCACCAACGGCGGCACCGGCCGCGAGGAGCGGTTCTCGCCAGACCTGGTCTGGAACCCGAATCGCGACGTGCCCTGACGCCTGCGTCTCCATGGTGCCCCCGTTCTTTCATCACGCCTCCCTTCTTGTCCCCGCATGAAAGCCCTCTCCATCCTTGCCCTTGCGTGGCTGGCCGCGCTGGGCCTCCGGGCCGACACCATCGCCCTGTGGAACTTCAACAACACCAACAACCCGGCGTTGCCCTCGTCCGGGGCGGGGACCTTGTCTCCCATCGGCGGCATCACGGTCCCGGCCGCCACGACGGGAGCGGGTTCCTCCGACACGGCCACGCCCAACTTCGCGTTCCAAACGACGGGCTACCCGGCGACGGCCGAGGGCGACCGCAAGGCGGGCATCGAGGTGGCCGTCAGCACGGCCGGGTATGGCAACATTCGGGTCCTGTTCGACTACCGCGGCTCCAGCACGTCCAGCCGCCGCATCGCCGTCCTCTACAGCGTCGATGGCGTCGCCTTTTCCGAGGGCTCCGTCCTGACGATCGCCACGGCCGGGGCGTTCACGAACCGGCTGGTGCTCGACCTGTCCGCCGTCGCGGCCGCCAGCAACAACCCGCAGTTTCGGTTCCGGATCGTGGCCGCAGCCGACGGCGGCGTGTTCGCGCCGATCTCCGGAACCTACAGCCCGAATGGCACGGCGCGGTTCGACATGGTGACCGTCGAGGGCGACGGCGCGGCGGCTCGTCCGCCGTTCCTTTCCATGCAACCCGTGGGGCAAACGGCCTTCCTCGGCACGACGGCGACGCTGGCGACCTCTGCGGGCGGCAGCGAGCCCTTGTCCTTCGAGTGGCAACGCGAGTCGGCCGGTGGCTCATGGGACGTGATCCCGGGTGCCTCGGGCCCCGTGCTGAGCCTGGGCAACGTCCAGGCGTCCGACGGCGGCCGCTACCGCGTGGTCGTCCGCAACGCCCATGGGACCGTCACCAGCGACCCGGCGACGCTGGCCGTGGTGGAGGATCCCTCGAATCGCGTCGTGACGGTGGCCTCGTTGCGTGCGGCGCAGGATCCCGCGCAGGGAGCGCCCTTGGACACCACAAGCCTCTTCACGGTCGAGGGCGTGGTCACCACCCACGCCAACCTGACCTCGGGCACCGCGAACTACTTGTTCTACCTGCAGGATGACACGGCGGGCATGGCCGTGTTTTGGGCGGGTGGCCAATCTGGCGGGCGGCCCCTGCCTCCGGCCGGCGCGCGCGTCCGGGTTAAGGCTCCCGTCACCCACTTCCGCGGACTGCTGGAGATGGCGCCCGTCGAGTCGAACCCGGCGCACGTGGTGACGGTCGTCGCCACGAACCAGCCGTTGCCGACGCCGTTGCCGTTGCCGTTCACCACGGACGCCGCCGCGCTGGAGGCGTTGGAGGGGAGCCTTGTGGTGGCTCGCGACGTCGTGATCGATCCCGTCGCCACGGGGGGCGTCTTCACCTCGATCTCGGCTGGCATCGCCATGACGGATTCGGCGGGCCAAACGTTCCCGCTGTATGCGAACGCCGGCACGGACCTGGTCGGGAAGGTCATCCCGGTGGGCACCTCCACGGTGGTGGGCGTCCTGGGGCAGTTTGATTCGTCGGCTCCATTCACCTCCGGGTACCAGTTCATCCCGAGCCGCTTTGCCGACATCGCCAGCGCGTTCAAGGCCCCGTCCATCCGCTTCACCAACGTGCTCTCGCGCCTCGTGCGGCCCGGGGACGCCCTGACGAACACCTTCCCGGACCATGCGCTGCGGCCCGGCGAGGCCATCGCGGTTCGCTTCGACGTCGAGGATCCGGAGGGGCGCCCGGTGACCGTGACGTTGGGCGCGAACGTCCCGGCCTCGGGCCGCTGGGACTTCCCGGTCCGGCAAGGAACGAACGTCGTGGGCTTCTACCATTTCGAGGCGACGTCGGCCGACGCCGGCAAGGCGCACGACGTCGAGGTGCGCGCCGACAATGGGTCGGCCTCGTTCACGCAGCGCGTGCGCATCTACGTGCCCACCGCGGCCGAGCAACGGGTGGTCATCACCGAGTACATGGCCAACCCGGCGTCCACCAACGCCCTGCCGTGGTTCAACCTGCTCAAGCGCGTGGAGCCCTTGCCCGGCGGCACCGACACCAGCCCGTCCAATCGCGACGAGTACATCGAGGTCGTGAACCTTTCGTCGGAGCCCATCGACATGACGGGCTGGATGGTCTCGGACTCGTTGCTGCGCCGCGCGTACATCTACCCGGGCTCGGCCGCCAACATGGTGGCGCCATCGAACGCGATCGTCGTGTACGGCGGGCCGGCGTTTGGGTACGCGCCGCAGCTTGCGGTGCCCGCGTTGGCCGCCGAGGTGGGGCCCGGGGATCCCTTCAGCACCGCCGGCCTCGCTCTGAACGACGGCGGGGATGCGATCATCCTGCGCAACGCCCAGTCAAACGTGGTCGCGCGCGTCGTGTATTCCCAGGCCCAGACCAGCACCAACGGGTCCATGGCGCGGTTCCCCACGGACGCCGACGGCTTTGCGCCCTCGCGCTCGGTCGCCGGGTCCCACGGGACACCCGGTACCCAGCCCTCGGGGCTAGCTTGGTTGGAGCCGCAACCGTCCAACGACCAGGCGCCGGCGATCGTTGCCGGGCCCTTGCCCGCAACGGTTCCGGCCGGCGCTCCCGCCACGTTCACCGTCACGGCCACCGGGCAACCGGCGCCCACGTACCAATGGCAACGCGACGGGACGAACCTGCCGGGCGCCATCAACGCCGCATGGGTCGTCGCCACCACGACGCTTGCCGACGACGGGGCCGCGTTCCGCGTCGTCGTCTCCAACCGCGCGGGGTCCGTCACCAGCGCCCCGGTTTTGCTTCGCGTGACCGTTCCGCCGCCCGAGATCCTTCGCACCCACCTCGCGCACGTCCGGTCCACGGTGGACCCCGTGCACCTGCGCCCGGTGGACACCACGCAACTCTTCGAGGTGGAGGCCGTTGTCACCACGCACGTGAACCTCACGACGTCCGCCAACATGTTGTTCTACGCGCAGGACGCCACGGCCGGCATTGGCGTCTTCGTGTCGGGCCGCTCGGGTGCCGAGGCGCCGCCGGCCGGGGCCCGCGTGCGGATCGTGGGGCCGGTGTCGCACTTCAACGGCCTGCTCCAGTTCAACCTTTCCGCCAGCAACCCCAAGCACGTCGTCGAAGTCCTCGAAGCCGGCGTCCCGTTGCCCGAGCCCATCGACCTCGACTTCGCATGGCCTGCGGGCACGAGCGGCGTGACGGCGACGTCTCCCGGGGTCGCCGCCGCCGAGGCCGCCGAGGGCCGCCGGATCCGCGCGCGCAACGTGCTCGTGGACGGCTCGTCGGGAGCGGCGTTTGCGGCAGGATCCAACGTGACGATCACGGATGCTACGGATCCCACGCGCACGTTCGTGCTGCGCATCGACGCCCGGGTTCTCGACGTGGTGGGGCAATCCAAGCCCACGGGGCCGGTCACAATCGACGGCGTCCTGGGCCAGTTCGACAACGCGGATCCCCGAGCCGGCGGCTACCAACTCCTGGTCACGCGCTGGGCCGACATGCGTCCCCTGGACGCCACGCCCGTGCCGGTGCTGGCGCGGGCGACCTTGGGCGCTGGTGGCCTGCTGGAGGTCACATGGCCGACGACTCCCGGGGCGACGTACTCGGTGTGGTCTGCCCCCTCGCTGACCATGGCGTTTGACAGGCTGACCTCGGGGCTGACGACGGGAAGGTTGGCAATCGAGATTCCGGCAGGCTCCGCCGCGCGGTTCTTCCAAGTCACGTCGCCCTGAAGGCGAGGCCACGGCCAGGGCGGTGGTTCCGGGACGCAAAGCCCGCGTGGTTGCCATGCCAACCACGCGAATCCTTGGCTCAGGTTGGGCGATGGATACGCTGGGGCCGCGTGGACTCGTTGAGGGCACTGGCTCGATTCTATCGCGGGGATGGCCCGCGCGTGGCGCTGGCGTTGCTGTTGTCGGCCTTGGCCACGGCGGCCGGCCTGGCGAAGCCGTGGCCCTTGGCGGCCTTGGTGGACGGATGGGCGCGGGGCGATGGGGGCCGCGGCATGGAGGTGGCGCGGGCGGCCGGGGCCTTGTTTGCGGTCTATGCGGCGCACGCGTTGCTGGGGTCCCTCCTGAGCATGGTGCTGGTGCGAACCGGGCTGGGCGGGCTCCAGCGTGTTCGCCTCGCCCTGCACAAGTGGATGCTGGGCTTGTCCCTTCGCCGCCTGTTGGAGTCCAAGCCGGGCGACCTTCTCTACCGGTCCACGTGGGACGCCTTCGCCTTCCAAACGTTGTTCCACCAAGGGTTGTTCACGCTGCTGACGTCGGCGGGGGCGTTGGTGGCCATGACGGCGGTGATGTGGCGCGTGCACCCCGGGATGACCGGGGCGGCGCTGGCCACGGTGCCGCCGTTGCTGGTGGTGATGCGCGGCTTTGCCAAGGGCGTGGGCGGGCGCGCCACGGCGGCCCAGGCGGCCGACGCGCGCCTGGCCGAGCGGACCCAGCAGGCGTTGGCTCACCTGCCCGTGTTGCAGGCCTTCCAAGGCGAGGCGCACGAGGGCGAGGCCTTTGCCGCCGACGCGACGTCCGCGCGCCGGGCCCGGGGCGGGCAGCATCAGTTTGAGGTGGGTTACCTCGCGTCGGTGGGGACGATCTTCGCAGCGGGCGCGGCCGCACTGGTGTGGCTTGGGGCGCGCGAGGTGGAAGCGGGGCGATTGTCGGCGGGGACCTTCCTGGTCTTCCTCGCGTACCTTGCGCAGTTCTACGAGCCCTTGCAGCAACTCGCCCACGTGGGAACCACGATCAGCAACGCCGGCGCGGGCGCGAGGCGGGTGCTCGAGTTGATCGACTCGCCCCCGGGCCCGCCCGAGGCCGCCCGTCCAGAGTCGCTGCCCCCGCCCGCCGAGTCCGGGCGACGGTTGGAGTTCGTGGACGTCTCCTTCGCCTATCGCCCCGGGCACCCCGTCCTGAACCGCGTTCGCTGGAGCATCGAGCCGGGGGAATTCGTGGCGATTGTCGGGCCAAGCGGGTCGGGCAAGTCCACGTTGCTGGCGATGGTGCCGCGTTTTTTGGACCCCGACGACGGCGAGGTGCGCCTGGACGGCGTGGCACTGGGCCGAGTGGGCCTGGCCGAGCTTCGGCGCGAGATCGCCTGGGTGCCGCAGGAGCCGGTGTTGATGCCGGGAACCGTCGCGGAAAACCTCGCCCTGGGTCGCCCCGGGACGGATCGCGCGGGGCTGGAGGCGGCGGCGCGGGACGCGGGCGTCCATGACTTCATCCGGTCCTTGCCAAGGGGGTATGACACCGTCGTCGGCGACGGTGCGATCCGGATGAGCGTGGGCGAGAAGCAGCGGCTGAACCTGGCGCGAGCGTTCGCGCGCAAGGCCCGCGTCCTGTTGCTGGACGAGCCCACCAGCGCCCTCGACGCGGACAACGAGCGACGCGTCCTGGACGCACTCCGGACGCAACGAGGACGCCGCACCATCCTCATGGTCGCCCATCGGGAGAACACGCTGGCCATTGCGGACCGCGTCGTCCGGATGGATCCGGGCTAGGCGCCGGACTGGAGTTGGTGGAGGCGGGCGTAGAGGCCTCCGCGGGCGACAAGGACGGGATGGGAGCCTTGCTCGACGATGCGGCCGTCCTCCATGACCACGATGGAATCCGCCTTTTGCACCGTGGAAAGCCGGTGGGCAATGCACAGCGTGGTGCGGCCCTGCATGAGGCGCTCGAGGGCGTCCTGGACGGCCTTCTCGGATTCGGAGTCCAGGGCGCTGGTGGCCTCGTCGAGGACGAGCACGGGGGCGTCGCGGAGGATGGCGCGGGCGATGGCGATGCGTTGGCGCTGGCCGCCGGACAATGCGGACCCACGGTCGCCCACGGGGGCATCGTAGCCGCCGGGACGTTCCATGATGAAGACGTGCGCGTTGGCCATGCGCGCGGCGCGCTCGATGTCCTCGCGCGAGGCTCCCGGGCGGCCCAGGCCAATGTTGGTGGCGATGGACTCGGAGAAGAGGACGGGATCCTGCGTGACGACGGCGAACTGCGCCCGGACGTCGGCCATGCGGGCGTGGCGGAGGTCGGTTCCACCGATGCGGAGGGCTCCCTGCTGGGGGTCGTGGAGGCGGAGGAGCAAGGCGGCAAGCGTGCTCTTGCCGGAGCCGCTGGGGCCGACGACGGCGACGAAGCTCCCGGCTGGTATGGAAAGCGAGACGTCGCGCAGGACGGGGCGGTCCTCGTAGGCAAAGGTGACGTGGTCGAGAACGATGTCCTGGCCGCGTGCATCCACGGGGACGGGATGGGGTGGGTCCACGAGGTCGGGCTGGGTGGCGAGGAGGTCGAAGACGCGTTGGCTGGCGGCGCGCGCCTGTTGGAGGAGGGCCTGGAGTCGGCTGAGTTCCTTGATGGGCTTGTAGAGCATGAACAGGCCCAGGACGAACTGGAGGAAGTCGCCGGCCGTGACGCCCGTGGCCGGGTTCAAGGCGACGTAGGCGAACACGCCCGCCATGCCGATGGAGCCGGCGAACTCGATCATGGGGCCGGGCAACTCGACGCCGCGCACCGACCGCATGGTCTCGGAGACGAAGCGGCGGGAGGCGCGGGCGAACCGCTCGACCATGAAGCCTTCGAGGCCGTAGGCCTTTACCACGCGCTGGCCCGAGAAGCTCTCGTTCATGGTGGAGGCCTGCTCGGCGACGTGGGCCTGGGAGGCCTGCGCGGCCTTGCGAACCTTGCGGCCATACACGACGACGGGCACGACGCACACCGGGAGGAGGGACAGGGACAGCGCCATGAGACGGGGCTGCTGCGTGGCCAGCAACGCGGCCAACACCACCACCTGGACGGGGTCCCGCACGGCCACGGAGAACCCATGCGACACGGCATGGCGCAGCACGAGCGGGTCGTTGGAGATGCGGGACATCAGCTCGCCGGTCCGGCTCGTGCCAAAGAAGCCCATGGAGAGCCCGTGCAGGTGCCGGAACACGGCCTGTTGAACGGCGGCCATCGTCTGGGTCGCGGCCCAGTTCATGGAGTAGGCCCCCACGTACTCGAACAGGCCCCGAAGCAACATCACGACGGGAATCAGGGCGATGCCCCAGACCATGGCCCCGGGGCGCTCCATGGCGGCAACGCGCTCCACAAGACCCTTGGCCCATGCGGACACGAACCCTGGCAAGGCATCCGTCATCCCGGCGCCCGGGGCCTTGCCGGCCGTGGGGAAGACCAGGTCCACCACCAGACGCACGACGGTCAGGAGCAGGGCGTTGGTCGCGGCGAACAAGACCCCGCTGGCAATGCCCAGCATCACGCGGCCGCGAAAGGGCCGCACGTAGGGCAGGAAGCGGCGCAGGAACTCCATCATCGGCGCCCGCCCTCCCATGCAAGCCGCGCGCCCGCGATCCTCGCCCCGACTCGTTGCCCGACCTCGTTCATCTCGAATTGGCCCGGCGCACGATGGCCGTTCCCCCGGGACGTTCCCACACCATTCTGCGGGCGAGGATTCCGCAGGACCGCACGACGAAGCCCCACCTTGGCCTTCAACGAGGTTGGCCGGCAGGGGAGCTGGCGTCGCAGGTCCCTTGGACGCGGGGCCGGGCGAGTTACGGGGTCGCGATGGTTAGACGCACAAAGACCTCGGCGCCTTGGGGCAACGGGACGGCGGCAGGCCCGTCCCTTGCGAGCCGGCGTGGGCGATTCTCTGGATGGTCAACGGCCGACCAAGGGCCGGTGCATTCGGGCGCCGTCTCGAGGCGATACTCATGATGGGCCTTGCGGAGAAACCGGGCCTCCAGGCCGCCGCCGGACAACCGTACCACGGCCAGACGCAGGCGGTCGGTGGGGTCGTTCGGGTTCGTCCCCGCCCCGAACTCGAACTCGTTGGGGTCGCCGTCGCCGTCGGCGTCAGCCCCCGGCAGGGCGTCGTTGGGCTCGACGTCGGGCATGAGGCGGCGCGCCCATTCGGCATAGTCCGGGCGGTTGGTGAGGCCGTTGATCCATGCGCTGAGCAACGCGACGGCGTTGGTGTTGAGGACGAAGGTTCCCAGCGGCGGCATGTGCAAGGGGCCGGGCTCGCTCACGCGGCGAAAGAGGACGGAGGCCGACGGCGATCCGGGCTCGACGATGTTGGTGGCGAAGACCTCGTAGAGGCTGCCGTTGGCATGGATGGCCTGGGTTCGGAGGAGGCCTGCCTGGGCGAGGGGAACGGAGGCGAAGGCGTTCCAGGGCGACCGATTGGCCGTGCCTGGTTGATGGCAGGATCCACAGTTGACCTCGAAGTAGGAACGAACCCGGTGCTCCAGCGACGCCGCCTCGTCGTCCAGCGCGGGATGGGCCCGGAGCAGGTTGGGACGGACATCGGGCTGGCCCTCGAAGCAACCCATGCGGGCGAGGCGCTCGACCTGGTTCGTGCCGCCGGGGCCCGCCCGATTGATCTGGGCCGTGTTGAACGACAGGGCGGGGCCGCCGACGTCCGAATGGCACGTCCGGCACTCGGTCCGGGAGGGATACCGCCACCGTTGGCTTCGAGTGCCCCCGCCCGCTGCCTCCACCGGCACGTCTTCCTCGTGTCCCTCCTCGGGAACCAAGAGGGCCTCGTCCTGCGCGTCGTTCCACCGGTAGGTCACGCCGTACACGTCCTGCGCGGTCCGGACGAGAACCCGGGTTTCGAGTCGGCGAAGACGCCCGGGGTCGCCGTCATGGATGGGGAAGTCAAAGTGCTTGATCCATGCGGTTCCCGGCGGTGCCTTCCACGGCCGTTGCGGGTCGAAGCGCACCCGCTCCTCCCCAAGGGGCAGCACGAACCAACGCCTCTTGATCGCGCGGTCGGACCAAAACGGCTGGTTGACGTCGTAGGCGATCAATTCCGGTGCGGGCTGGAGGGTCCGGACGGACTCAAAGAGCCCGGTGGCAGAGAGGGTGGGTGGGACGAGGGCGGCACGCGCTTCCCGCACGAGGACGTGCAACCCATTGCCTGCCAAGATGACTGCCCCGTCCGCAGGGTCCTGCGCCATCGTGGCAATGCCGGGTTGGAACCCGAGAAGTTCCGGTGGCGCATGGCGGCCGTCGGCCAGGCGTCGGGTCGCGTAGATGGGCCCGGACCAGTCCGCGAACAAGTAGCAATCCTGGAGGTAGGGGTTTCGGGGATCGTCATGAAACCAACTAGCGGTGATCGCCACGCGGCCCTCGCTGTGCTCGTACTCCAGGATGGGATCGACCAAGCCCGACTTCGGGAAGTCAAAGGGCCATGGCTGCGTGCCCTCCTTCCAAGGCCATCCGTGGTGGCCGCCCCGGGCGACCCGGTTGACTTCCTCGCGTTGACCCACGCCGACGTCGTTGGCATACAGCTCGGAGGTGCCCGGACGGAAGGACATGCGCCACGGATTGCGAAATCCCACCGCCCAGAACTCGGTCCGCAACGACTCCAAGGGCATCGGCAGGTTCAAGTCGGTCTCGCCGATCACATAGTTGGTTCGACCGATGAAGGGGTTGTCGGGTGGAACCAAGTACGTGCCCGGGTGAACGGCAGGATGCACGTTGGGCAAAAGACCACCCACGCGTTGGTCCGGGTCCATGCGCAGGATGGCCGAGAAAAAATTGCGGTCCCAGCGCCCGGCATTGTCCCACTGATGTGCGTAGCCCTCGTCACCCAACGACATGTAGAGGTAGCCGTCCGGGCCGAACCTCAGGTCCCCGGCAAAATGATAGTCGCCCCGGTGCAACTGGCTGATCAGCGGCAACTCAGAGTCTGGAAGGACCCGCAAGGGATCCACAGGGTCCGCCTCAAACCGTGAAAGCCGCATGTACGCCCCGGGCGCACCCGGGATCCGCGCCAGGTAGGAAACGAAGAACTGCCGGTTGGTCGCGTATCCGGGATGGAAGACCATGGAGCACAGTCCCGACTCGACGCCCACGACGACCTTGGACGTCAGGTCGAGGAAGAGGCCCGAGGAACCCGATGCCCGATGGATGTACCGCACCGTCCCTCCGCGGTCGGCGTACATCAATCGTCCCGAGCCATCCGGCGGTGCCGCCACCGACGTGATGACGTGCTCGCTTTCGATGCCCAGCGACTGGATCCGCCAGGATCCCAGAGGCAGGTTTGTGGGCATCGCGTGCTGGAGTCGTGGGGGAATGCCCCCAACCGCCCCCTGCAACCATGCCAATGCCAAGGCCATACCCGCCCACCAGCCCACCCATGGGCGCGAGGCCCATTTGAAGTCCCCACCGAACGTTGCTGCATTCATGTCCCGTCCCCACGGCCGTTGCCCAGAGGCGTCCCGTTCGCCTGCGGCAACCCGTTTCGGCTCCATGGGAAGCCAACTTCATGCCGAAATGGGACCACGAGGATCGACGCGGCTCCCATCCATGGGACTCCTCCTGACAACGACCGTTCACCAACCTCGCCATCCTTGGGTCTTTGCCCGGTCGCAACAACCAGAAACCCACCCGCCCCCAAGGGGATGATCGAGCCCATTGCCGAAAATTCCCCCTCGACAACCCACGGACCATGTATTGGCTAGAGCTGCGCGGTGACCACATACACGGCCAGGCTTTCAGAAAAGGAAGGGCGGCGCTTGGAGGCGATTGTCCGAGATGGGACGTTCCAGCTTCGCTCCGTGCCCCATGCCCACGTTTGCGCGGTCAAGCCCGACGTCAGCGTCACGTGGTATCAGTCCGGCAAGCTCGTGGTCCAAGGCAAGGGCACCCAGGAGTTCGTCGAGTTCACCCTCGAGCCCCAGGTCCTCCTTTCCGCCCGCCAAGGCTACGAGGACGACCTCGATCCCACCCGCCTAGATCCCCGCCTCGGCGTGGACGAGTCCGGCAAGGGCGACTTCTTCGGCCCCATGTGCATCGCCGGCGTGTACCTCAACAAGGACGTCCTCGCCGCCTGGAAGGGTGTGGGCATCCGCGATTCCAAGAACATTACTAGCGACAACCAAGTCGCGCGCCTCGCCAAGGTCATCCGCGAGACCA
>JBJSZF010000519.1:0-5277 GCA_046090125.1 Verrucomicrobiota bacterium | reverse complement strand
CGATGGACGGCGGGCGGGGTGTTGCTGGTGATGGGGTATGGGCCGAACCCGGAGATGGGAGCGGACGGGCGTCCGGTGCAGGCGATGGTGCGGCAGGTGACGGTGTCGGGTGGGGGCGGCGTGGCGGTGGTGTCGTGGACGGGGGAGTCGGCCCCGACGCATGGGCCGCGAGTGTTCCGGGCCTGCCTGCGGGTGGGCGGCGACCTGTACGACACGGGGCCGCTGCATGTGTTGGTGGGGCGGGGGACGTCGTTGGTGGAGTTGAGGTTGCCATGAAGATTCGTTGGCGATGGGGCGGCGAGGCGCGGGCGCGAAGGACCCTGCTGTGGATCGGGGGCACGCGGTTGGTCCGGGTGGACTTTCGCGGGGCGACGGAGCCAGTGCTAGAGGGGTTGTGGGAGTCGGTGGCACCGGTGGGGGTTGGAGTCCCGGAGTGGGTGGAGGCCGCATGGATGTTGGGGCCTCGGGAACGGCGACGCGTGCACGTGCTGTCCGATGCGGTGGCAACGCTGGGATTGGCCATCCCCGCCGGGAAGGTGGCGGGGTTGCAGGGCACGGGGTTGGGCCGGGCGTTGGCCTTCGAGGCGGAGGCGGCGACAGGGCTTGGGCCTTTTGACGTGGCGCAGGGATGGGTCACCGGGGGAACGCGGGAGGGCATGGTATTGCATTGGGTCAGTCAATCGTTGCGGGCGGAGGTGGAGAAGACGTCGGCCTTGCTCGCGGCCAAGGACGCGGCGTTGGAGGGGGTCCTGCATCCGGGTGGCTTGCCGCGTCGCATCGGTTCCGGGACAGGTGGATGGCAACGGGTCGAGCTTTGGGAGGACCGGGTGATCTGCGTGGATGGCGTGGCTCCCCAGGCAGCCCGGGTGCGGGTCCTGGATATGCCACCCTCGCGGACGGGATGGCAGGCGGAGGCGTCGGAGTGGTTCCAGCCCTTTCCGGGGGAGCGCGATATTCTGTCGGCGACGGCCGGTCTGGCTCGGCAGGGACCGGGTCTGGCCCATGTTCTAAACGACGAGGAGACCCTTCGGGAATGGCTTCAGGGTTGGGCATCCGAGCTGGCGTCTGATGCGGGTCGCGTTCCGATCATCCGGGCCATGCATGGCACCGTTGTCGAGGCTGGAGGAAGGAGATGGGCATCGGTTGGAGTGGCGGCGGGGGTGGCCTTGCTATGCGGCGTTCATGCCGTGTGGGCGCGGCTTTGGGAATCAGGCCTGAGGCGCGAATTGGACATGGCGTCGAGGCCGGCCGTTGAGCTTGCAGGGCATCGACGGCGCGCGGCGGAACTGGAGGCGCAGGTGGCCGAGTCGCGGCGGGAACGACAGGGCTTGGAGGAGCTTCGGGCGTATTGGAAGGACACCTTGGACCGAGAGCATCGGCGGCATGCGACGTTGCTGAGGGTGCTTGCGGAGTCGATGCCGGACGGCGTGATGCTTGGGGGCTTGGCAGAGGGGCCGGGAGAGATGCGGGTGTCCGGGATCTCGTTGGTGCCGGCGGCGACGGGCTTGGGCGTGAGGGTGGGGGCTGCGATGGAGGCGTTTGGGTGGAGGGCGGAGCCGCCGACTCGCAGATCCCTGGGGCTGCTGCCTGGTGGCGGCCCTTGGCAGGTGGAATGGACGTTGAAGGTGATTGCGCCGCCACCTGGGGGTCCGATGGCGGGCCTGACGAATGTTGCGGCGGGGTTATCGAGGGAGGCTGCACGGACGTCGGTGATGGCGGTGGGCTTGCCGGGCCGGGATGAGGGAGGGGGACGATGAGCGGAACGAAGGGGGGCTCGGTTGGGGCACGGGAAGGAACGCGGCGTCGGCTGCCGTGGTGGGCTGCGGGCCTGGCATTGGCATTGAGTTACATGGGATGGATGGGAGTGAGGGTGATGCGGCAGGGGCGGGTCTTGGAGCAGCAACTTGTGACGGCCCGCGCGTCCGCCCCCCGCCCGGCTGACGTCGAGGCGGAGCGGATTCGGGTGATGGTGCTGGAGCGCGAGCTGGGGGAGGTGCGCACGGGGATGGAGCCATTGAGGCAGGAGCTGGCGCGACTGGGGGGTGCATGGACCAACACGGCGGCCCGGTTGGAGGGGGCCGAGGCCTTGGCCGGGTTGTGGTTGCGGCATGGTCTGAGGTTGGAGGAGCACGTGGCCGTGGCGGGTGACGCGGCCTTGACGCCGGCCCTGCAGCAACTGGTGGACCGGGCACGAGTGGTGGTGGGGAAGGGGCGGCATCCGATGCTGTGGGAGGTTCGGTTGCGAGGGGCCTACCTGGCGATGCTGGGCGCGCTGGAGGAGCTGGCGAGGTCCGACTTGGCGGCGGTGCCGATGAGCCTTGAGATGCGGCCGGTTGAGGGGCGGAACGAGAAGGAATGGAGGGTGCGCCTGTGGCAGTAGGCGATGCAGGGAGCGCCTGTCCGGAGGCGCTGGGCACGCTGGTCCGGGAGGCGGCGCAGATGGGAGGATCGGATGTTCACCTGGTGCCGGGTCGGCCACCGCATGTCCGGTTGGGAGGGCAATTGAGGCCGATGGATGGTTGGGCACCGATGGATGGGGTGGTCCTTCGTGGGCTGGCGGCGGGGTTGGCGGGCGAGGCAGGGATGGAGCGGTTGGATGACGTGGGGGACGTGAACGGGGCGGCGGCGTGGGCCGGGGTGCGGTTCCGTTTCAACGTGTATCGGCGGGGCCAGCAGGAATGCATGGCGTTGCGGCTGCTGGAGGCGCGGGTCAAGACCTTGGGGGAATTGGGCCTGCCGGAGTCTTTGTATGGGCTGTGTGAGCTGGGTGATGGCCTGGTGATGGTGGCGGGGCCGACGGGGTCGGGGAAGAGCATGACGCTGGCGGCGTTGGTGGACCGGATCAACCGGACGCAAGCGGTGCACGTGGTGACGATCGAGGACCCGGTGGAGTATGTGCATGCGGCGGGGAAGGGGTTGGTGAACCAGCGGGAAGTGGGCAAGGATTGCGGCTCGTTTCACGAGGCATTGGTGGCGGCGCTGCGACAGGACCCGGACGTGATCTTGGTGGGGGAGGCGCGGGAGCTGGAGACGATGCGGGTGGCGATGACGGCGGCGGAGACGGGTCATCTGGTCTTTACGACCGTGCACGCGGGCGATTGCGCGGGGGCGGTGGAGCGTTGGACCTCTGTTTTTCCGGCGAACGAGCAGGAGGGGGTGCGGAGGCAGTTGTCGTTGGTGTTGCGGGCGGTGGTTGCGCAGCACCTGTTGCCGGCTGACGGCGTGGCGGCGGGCGCGACGTTGACGGGGCGCCGCCGGAGGGTGGTGGCGTGCGAGGTGCTGCGGGTGAACGCGGCGGTTGCAAACCTCGTGGCAACGGGTCGGTCGGCCCAGGTGTACTCGGCGATGGAGGTGGGGCAGGGCATGGGGATGCAGACGTTGGACCAGGACCTGGCGCGGTTGGTGGCGACGGGAAAGGTGCTGGAGTCCACGGCGTTGGCGTTGGCAAGGAACCCGGCGGTGTTTCGGGAACGGGTGCGTCGCGGGGCGGTTCGGGAGGGTCATTCATGACGGCGGAGGCCGGGGCGATGGGCGGCGTGGACGAGGCCCGGTTGTTGCCGTTGCGGATGGACGAGGTTCGGGTGGACCCGTCGCTGGCCTTGCGCATTCCGTCGGCATTGGCGTTGCGGCGCGAGGTGCTGCCGTTCTTGGCGTGGCAAGGGCGTGTGCAGGTAGCGTGCGCGAATGCCTCGGATGAGGCAGCCATCGCACTGGTGCAGCGAAGCTTTGAAACCCCGGTGCAGGCGGTCCCTGCCGAGGTGGAGTCGCTGCGGCGGCTGATTGCGACGATTCATGGGAACGGGCGCGGTGGGTCGCGTGAGGCGGCCGAGGTCGGGGATGCCAGTGACGCGGCGGGGTTGTCGGACCAGTTGGTGCGGGAGGCGGCGTTGAGGCAGGCCTCGGACTTGCACGTGGACCCGGGTCCGATGGACGTGCGGGTGCGGGTGCGGGTGGATGGGGTGCTGGAGGAGTTGCGGCGGGTTCCGACGGGGATGGCGGCGAGCTTGGTGAGCCGGTTCAAGGTGCTGGCGCAGATGGACATCGCGGAGAAGCGCGCCCCGCAGGACGGGGCGTACCGACACGTGCTGGGGGAGGGGCGGACGGTGGACGTGCGCGCGGCGACGTTGCCGACGCGGTTTGGGGAGCGGTTGACGTTGCGGTTGCTGGGGCGCGAGGGGCGCGTGATGGACCTGGAGGGGCTGGGGATGGATGCCGGGCACCTGGCGACCTTCGAGGCGGCGTTGATGAGGCCGCACGGGATGATCCTGCTGACAGGGCCGACGGGCTCGGGGAAGTCCACGACGTTGCATGCGGGGGTGCGGCGGCTGCTGCAACGGGAGCCGCTAAACGTGATCACGGTGGAGGACCCGGTGGAGCAGGAGCTGGAAGGGGCGGCGCAGGTCACGGTGGACGCGGCGGACAAGACGTCCTTCGCCAAGGCGTTGCGAAGCATCCTGCGGCACGACCCGGACGTGGTGATGATCGGCGAGGTGCGCGACCCGGAGACGGCGGGGATTGCGGTGAAGGCGTCGTTGACGGGTCACCTGGTGCTGAGCTCGCTGCACACGAACACGGCGGCGGGTGCGGTGACGCGCCTATCAGACATGGGGGTGGAGCGGTATCTGGTGGCCTCGACGCTGCGGCTGAGCGTGGCGCAGCGGCTGGTGCGACGGTTGTGTGGAAAATGCCGCGTTGCGGGGGTGATGACGGAGGAGGAGGCGTCGGCGTTGGGACGGCCCGGTGCGGCGGGCCAGGGATGCTGGGTGGGGCGGGGTTGCTGGTACTGCGCGGGGCGCGGGGTGGCGGGGCGGTTGGCGTTGTTCGAGATGTTGCCAATGGACGAGACGTGGTCGCGGGTGGTGAACGCGGGGGCGCACGAGGCGGAGCTAGTTGAGGAGATGGGGCGGCGCGGGCATGGGCTGTTGATGGACGACGGGCTGGCGAAGCTGGGGCGCGGCGAGACGTCGTTGGCGGAGGTGCGAGGCGCGGTGATGTGGGGATAAGGGTGGGGGAACGCCATGCCAGAGTTCATCTACGAGGCGCGGGACGCCGACGGACGCAGGCGGGACGGACGCGAGACGGCGGTGTCGGTGTCGGCCATGGGCGGGCTTCTGAGGCAACGCGGATGGCTGGTGTTGGACGTGCGGGAGGCCGAGCCGGAGGCGGACCCCGGCAGTTCGGGTCCGGGCCTGGGCAGGATTGCCGCGGCGTGGTTGCCGGTGTCCACGGAGGAGGTGGAGGGCGTGCTTCGGCAACTGGCGGTGATGTTGAGGTCGG
>JBJSZF010000518.1:0-3352 GCA_046090125.1 Verrucomicrobiota bacterium | reverse complement strand
CCTTCCGCGGCACGTGCACGGCATTCGGTGGCACGTGCACGGCATTCGGTGGCGCGTGCACGGCATTCGGCGGCGCGTGCACGGGATCCGGTGGCGCGTGCACGGGATCCGTTGGCACGTGCACGGCATTCGGTGGCGCGTGCACGGTATTCGGTGGCACGTGCACGGCATTCGGTGGCGCGTGCGCGGCATTCGGTGGCGCGTGCGCGGCATCGGAAGCCACGTGCACTTTCTTAGCCCCCAATGCAGCCGCCCATGCAAGCCGCCGGCCATTTGACAGGCATGAGCCCAGCTCTTACCGCACTTCCGCGTTGGTCGTCCGGATGCGCGCATGGGTATGCGCGGGAAAGGAAGGGCGGCGCATCTCAAACCCAGTAACCGAACAGTATGTCCAAAACGAAGAACTATTCACGCGCTATCCAAGCCGCCGAGCGGCGGCTTGCCCAACTGATCGCCATCGATCCAAACCTGGACCTTGGCGAGGGACGAACGGTGGCGGCGTTCCGCATGAACCTCGACAAGCTCCGGGCGCGATCCAAGTCCTGCCATGACATGGCGGCTCAACTGTCGAAGGAGCGTGAGGTGTTGAACATGGAGGAGGATGCCATGACCCGGATGTCCGCCGACTACCGCCTCGCCGCGCTCCTTCGCTATGGGGCCAAGAGCCCGCAGTTTGCCCAGCTCACCGGAGTGGTGCAGCCCAGGCAGCGGCGCACGCCTGCGCCCAAGCCTTCCACAGGCACCAGTCATGACACGAACACGTCCGCCAGCGGGGACGGTGCCACCGCGACCTCGTAGCGTCGGACACGAGACCGTTCCCTGCCCCGGGGCGAGGCCATGGATGCCTTCCCCGGGGCTTTTTGCTGTCGTTCACGCGAGCGGACGCGGGTTCGCTCCCGTGAGGACGTCTGGGAGGCATGGGTCCGTCTTTTTGCCCCCCCGGCCCACCAACCTTGACAAAGAGCCATGCGAAATGCGGCATGGCCACGCGAATTGGGCCCATGTTGCGAACAGGCATCGGTTTGGATGGCGGATGCCAGCATGGGCATCGGGAGGAGAAATGCATGAATGCATCGTTATTGAAGCCCAAGGCCTTCGGCAGCGCCGCGCCCGTTCGGTGGATGGGCCTTGCTGCGGCTTTCGGGATATCCATGGCAAGCCATGGCGACGCGGTCGTTGAGGTTCCCGATGCGGCCTTGAACGACGCCGTCCGGCAGGCGCTTAAGGCGACCGCCGAGCGCCAACGCCAGGCCGCCACCACGTGGAATGTTTTTCATGGCTTCCAGTTTCGCGACCGCCTGCCGGAGAGCGGCATCACCTTTCGGCAGGTGCCGGTGGACGACGGGGCGCGGGACTACAAGGCCGTCCATTATGACCACGGAACGGCGATCGCCGCCGCGGACGTCGATGGGGACGGACGGCCGGACCTGTTCTTCGCCAACCAACGGGGTGGAAACCAACTTTGGCGCAACGTGGGCGGCGGCCGCTTCGAGAACATCACGGCCAAGGCGGGCGTGGCCATGGCAGGGAAGGTGAGCGTCGGGGCTTCGTTTGCAGATTTTGACAACGACGGTCGGCCAGACCTGCTGGTGACGACCGTTCGACAAGGGCACGCGTTGTTTCACAACGAGGGCGAGGGCCGGTTCAAGGACGTGACCTCCGAGGCGGGCCTCGCGTTGCCCAAGCCCGGGCACGGGTCCGGGTCCGTGTTCATGGACCTCGACCGCGACGGCAAGCTGGACGTGTTCGTGTGCCACGTGGGCGTGTACACGCGGAACGAGAAGGGGCGCTCGGGCGAGTACCTGGGGCGCTCGGACGCCTTCCAAGGCTGGCAGTTCCCCGAGCGCAGCGAGGCAAGCCCATTGTTCAGGAACCGTGGGGGCGGCCGGTTCGAGGAGGCGTCGGCCGCTCTGGGATTCGCCCATCGTGGATGGAGCGGCGACGCCACCTTCTGCGACCTAGACGGGGACGGATACCCGGAGCTTTACGTCCTCAGCATGTCGGGAGAGGACCGCTACTACGGCAACGTCAAGGGCACGCGCCTGGAGGACCAGACGCGGTCCCGCTTCCCAAAGACGCCCTGGGGTGCCATGGGCGTGAGGTTCTTCGATTCCAACAACGACGGGTGGATGGACCTTTTGGTGACGGACATGCACTCGGACATGACGGGCGCGCAAATCAAGGCGGGGGACACCAACCTGACGGCCGCCTTCGAGAAGCTGAAGAGCGACCCGTGGTGCTCGGTGGAGTGGAAGCCGGAGCAGTTCCAGCGGGCGACGAACAGCATCCTTGGAAACGCGTTCTTCCAGAACCGCGGCCCGGGCCTGCCCATGCTGGAGGCGTCGGCCACGCTGGGTACGGAGACGTACTGGCCCTGGGGCGTGAGCGTGGCGGACGTCAACGCGGACGGGTTCGAGGACGTGTTTGTCACGGCGGGCATGGGGTATCCGCTGCGTTACGTCGGCAACTCGCTCCTGCTGAACGACGGCGGCCGCCGCTTCCTGGACAGCGAGTTCGTCCTGGGCATCGAACCGCGGCGGGGCGATCCCATCCTGCGGGAGGCCTTCGTGCTCGACACGTCGCTCCCGGAGGAACGTCGGCATCCGTTGGCTCGGGGGAAGACGGGCAAGGTGCGCGTGATGGGGACGGCCAGCTCGCGGTCCTCCGTGGCGTTGGACGTGGACGGCGACGGGGACCTGGACGTGGTGACGAACGAGTGGAACGACGCGCCGCAGGTGTTGATCAGCAACCTCGCCGAGCGCGGCAACCTGCGCTTCCTGTCCATCCGTCTGGTGGGGACGACGTCGAACCGCGACGGCTTGGGGGCGACGGTGCGCGTGCACTCGGGCGGCCGCGTCCAGTCACGGTTCCATGATGGCAAGTCGGGCTACCTCGCGCAGAGCAGCCTGCCGTTGTACTTCGGGTTGGGCTCCGCGACGACCGTGGACAAGGTGGAGGTAACGTGGCCCTCGGGGCGGCGGCAGGAGCGCACCGGGCCCTTGGCCATCAATTCGTCCCTGGTTTTGGAGGAGCCCCGTTGACGGGGACGCGCGGCTTGGGCGGCCGATAGCCAATGCCCGCATACTCCGGAGCATGGGGGACGTGGTCCTCGTTGAAGCGGGGGTCGGGGCCGTCCAATCGGTTCTTGCTGGATTCGATCACCTTCTTGGGATCCAGGACGCGGCCGAGGATGACGCAGTTTTCAACGCGCCCCCCCGAGTCGAGGGCAAGCTCGTAGCGTTCGCTGCCCGGCAAGCCGCCGTCGGCAGAGTTGGCGTGGAACAAGTTGGCCACGTACACGCTGTCGCCGCCCATGTCGTCCACGCCGTTGCGATTGCCACGGAAGGTGCAG
>JBJSZF010000517.1:0-1575 GCA_046090125.1 Verrucomicrobiota bacterium | reverse complement strand
GTGGTCGGCAATCACAAACGGCAGGCGCCCGCCCGCCGCCGCGTTCGTCCGCAGCGCCGCCACCTGCAACGCAAAGTCCCGATGCCCGCGGACGCGCTTCAAGGGCTCGACGGCCACTGGCAAGGGTTGGCCCGCCAACTTGCCGACCCACTCCGTCTCGTGCACCAACACGACCAGCGGCAAGCCCAGCCAAAGCCCCGCCCGCGCCCAGGCCCACGTCCGGCGCGACCCCGCCCGCCACGCCCGGTGCGCGTGCAACGTCGCCAGCATGAGCCCCGGCAGCACCGCCGCCGCGATCCAGTTGGGATGCACCCGCGCCCGAATCGTGTAGGCGAGGTAAAACCCGAGGATGGGAAGGCAGAAGCACGCCAGGAACCGTTCCTCCAGCGTCGTCGCATCGCCCCCGCCGGCCCGCCCCTTCCACCGGGCGATGCCCCCGCGCACCACGGCCCAGGCCGCCACGAGGACAAAGCCCAGCCACACCGGGTTCCACAACCCGGCCACCGCGCCCGCGAACTCCACCGTCCACGTCGGCCGGTACCGCCACGCCTGGTGCAGCCCGCCCCGTTCCCCAAGGTGCGTGAACGTCACCCACCCATGCCCGGCGTTCCATGCCAGGATCGGCAGCGTCCCCAACGCCAGGATCCCCAGCGCCACCCACGGCCCCGGCCGACGCCAGGCACGCAGCCCACCCGGGACCACCCACGACGCCAGCACCACCGCCGCCAACTGGAACGGCGCAAAGTACTTCGTCAGCAGCGTCCCGGCCATCGTCACGCCCACGAGCGCCCACCATCCCGTGGCCGGCCCCGCCGACGTCAGCGCGCGCCACGTCGCCAGCATCCCCAGCGTGTACAGGAACACCGTCAGCGGATCGATCGTCAGCAGGATCGAGCCCACCGCGAGCAATGGCGTCGCCTGCAACGCCACCACGAACAGGAACCCCGTCCGCCCGTCCGTGCGCCGCGCGATCCAACGCATGAGCACACCGCCCAGGACAAACGCCAGCAACGGCGGTACCAATCGCACCCCCAGCTCGCGGTCGCCTGCCACGTGCGTCCCCAGCCAGTGCGCCACGGCAATCCCGAGCGGCTTGGAATAGTACGACCAATCCATCCGCTTCGACCACACCCACTGGTACGCCTCGTCCTCGCTCAGCTCGATGACCGGCGCCCCCACGTAGGCCCAGCGCCCCGCCAGCAACGCCGCCAGCACCACCCATCCCAAGGCCTGCCAATGCCCGTGCGCCACCGGCAATCCCCGCTCCCCCGCGTCCGGGTCCAGCAAGTCCGGCAACCCGCGATGCCACGTCGGGAACGCGCGTCGGCTCATCTTGTCCCACGTCCACGCCGCCATCCGCGCGAGCGCCACCCCATACGCCAGCCCCACCGCCCAGCCCACCACCACGTCCGACGGATAATGAACCCCAAGGTACATCCGCGACACGCCCACCCCTAGGCCCGTCGCCACCACCAACGCCCGAACCTCGCGACGCCTCCAGTACAGGAACGTCACCGCCACGATCCCGCCCCAGATCGACGCGTGGCCCGAGGGCATCGAGAAGCTCGGGCCGCG
>JBJSZF010000516.1:0-8531 GCA_046090125.1 Verrucomicrobiota bacterium | reverse complement strand
GGGGACCGGCGGGTGCAGGCGTTGCTGATTGCGTTTGGGTTTGGGGCGTTCATCGAGGGAGCGGCGGGGTTTGGTGCGCCGGTGGCCATCACGGGCGCGTTGATGATCGGGCTGGGGTTCCGGCCGTTGGAGGCGGCAAAGCTGGCGTTGATTGGGAACACGGCACCGGTGGCGTACGGGGCGTTGGGGACTCCGTTGCTGACGTTGGCGCGGGTGACGGACCTGGACGTGCAGGCATTGAGCGGGGCGGTGGGGCGCCAGTTGCCGTGGTTTTCATTGCTGGTGCCGTTTTGGCTGGTGGCGGTGCAGTCGGGATGGAAGGGGCTGAGGGGCGTGTGGCCGGCATGCCTGGTGGCGGGCGGGAGCTTCGCGGCCTTGCAGTACGCGGTGAGCAACTTCCACGGGCCGTGGCTGGTGGATATCGTGGGCGCGGCGGGGTCGATGGGGTCGCTGGTGTTGTTCATGAAGGTCTGGCAGCCGAAGGATGGGCTGGGGGGCGAGGGGACGACGCCGTGCGTGGCTGAGGGCTTGGAGGACGGGACGGCGGCCGTGGCGACGGGGCCGGGTTGGAAGGCGTGGATTCCGTGGGTGGCGCTGACCGTGTGCGTGTTCGTGTGGGGTTTGCCCGAGGTGAAGGCGTGGTTGAACCGGGCCTGGGCTCCGGAGTGGAAGGTGCCGGGACTGCACCAAATGGTGCTGCGCGTGCCGCCGGCGGTGCGGGTGCCCGAGCCGGAGAAGGCGGTGTTTGCATTCAACGCGTTGTCGGCGACGGGGACGGCGTTGTTGCTCGCGGGATGGGGGGCGGGCGCGGCGCTGGGGGTGGGGCCGGTGCGGATGGCGCGGTTGTACCTGGGGACGCTCGGGCGATTGAGGGAGTCGTTGATGACGATCGGGCTGATGTTGGCGCTGGGGTTCGTGACGCGGTACAGCGGGACGGATACGACGCTGGGGCTGGCGATGGCGGGGACGGGCTGGTGGTTCCCGTTCTTCTCGCCGTTGATCGGGTGGCTGGGGGTGGCGCTGACGGGGAGCGACACGTCGTCGAACGTGTTGTTTGGAAACTTGCAGCAGGTGACGGCGCGGCAGCTGGGGTTGTCGCCGGTGCTGATGGCGGCGGCGAACAGCTCCGGGGGCGTGATGGGGAAGATGATCGACGCGCAGAGCTTGGTGGTGGCGAGCGTGGCGACGGGTGGCCATCCCGGGAGCCCAGACGCCGGGACGGTGCTGAGGGCGGTGTTTTGGCACAGCCTGGCCTTGGCGGTGCTGATGGGCTTGCTGGTCTTGGTTCAGGCTTATGGGTGAGCGGACCAATGCGGGCGGCAGGCGACACGTCAACGTTTGATGTCGCGCCAAAGGTCGAGGGTGTTGCGGCGGGCAGGAAGCCAGTCGGAGTGGCCGTCCAGGTGGAGGACGTCGGCCCCGTCACGGTGTCGCCTGAGGGCAATGCGGCGCTCGGGGTTGGGCCGCGTGGTGCCCGGGGCGAGCGGCAGGTGGGCGGGGTTCCAGACGTCGTTGAGGTCGGTGACGGCGTCGGCAAGCCCGGTGACGATGGGGCGCCATGGACCGTCCTCGTTGTCGGCGAGGTAGGCGGTGTCGGCTGGACGTTGGAAGGCGTCGAGCTTGGTCGGGCTGGTTTGCTCGGTGCCGACCATGTCGTTGGGGCCGGAGAAGCGCCAGGCGTTGACGACGTACGTAATGACCTGGCGGCGCTTGGGGTTCTTGTTGGGATAGGAAGGGCAGAAGAAGATGCGGACGTTGCGAAAGTCCTTTCGGGTGCCTCCCTCGGGTACGTAGGGCATGTAGGCGAGGAACCACGGCGTGTAGTTCCCGCGGGCGACGTAGCCGCCGGTGTCGTCGGCATACATCAGCATGCCGATGCCGACGTTGTGGAGATTGCTGAGGCAACGGGCGCGGAGGGCGGCGGCCTTGGCGCGGCCGAGGGCGGGCAAGAGCATCCCGGCGAGGATCGCGATGATGGCGATGACGACCAGCAGCTCGACGAGGGTAAAGGCGGCCCGAGCCCGACAGGGATCACGCAGTGGCTGCATGGGGGCAGGATGGGGATTTGCTGGAGTTCTGGAATGGGATTTTCGGGCACGGGGCGGGCCTGGGCCGGGAGGGACGACCCAGGCCATTCTTACGCGATGGGGATGGCGAGGCGGCGAACCCATGCGAGATGGCCCTTGACGATTGGGGAGGTTGCGAGGCGTTCTGGGCAGCATTCCATGAAGACCATGAAGGAGCACCGTGACGGCGGGCAGGCGGCTGGGATGGATGGGGCGGCTGGGATGGATCGGGGCTTCACCTTGATCGAGTTGCTGGTGGTGATTGCGATCATTGCGATCCTGGCAGGCATGCTGTTGCCAGCGCTGGGGAAGGCGAAGGTGCGGGCCCAGGGGACGAAGTGCATGTCCAACCAGAAGCAGCTCCAGCTCGCATTCGAGCTGTACGCGGGCGACTCCAACGGCCGCTACATGCCGAACACCTATGGGGGCGATGGCTGGGTGCGGGGGAACCTGGACTTCGCCGGGGGCAACCCGTCGAACTGGGACCCGCAAACGCTCCTGAACCGCCAGACCGCCGTTCTCGGCCCCTACACGACCACGCCCGGCGTGTACCAATGCCCGGGCGATTGGACCACGGTGGCGCGGCCCGGGGTGGGCAAGGTGCGGCGCATTCGCAGCGTGGCAGCAAGCCAGGCTGTGGGAAGCTGGCCGGAGGGCGGCCCAACCATGGGCTATTGGCTGGATTCCAAGCAGGAGGGCATCTTCCCCAACAACCGCGGCGGCCGCTGGATGGTGTTCGGCAAGGATGGCGACGCCCCGCGCCCATCCCAGATCTTCGTGTTCATCGACGAGCACCCGGCCAGCATCAACGACGGGGGGTTCGGGCATCGCATCCCGGACTCGCTGGCGCAGACGAGCGTCCGAGGGTGGGTGGACTTCCCGGCCGCATTCCACGGCGGCTCCGGGGCGTTGTCGTTCCTCGACGGCCATGCCGAGCTGCGCCGGTGGCTGGAGACGCCCCGGCCCGGGCGCGCCGGATTGGATGCCAAGGTGACGGAATACGGCCGCCTCGACGACGGCCGATTCGCCGGCAATCGCGATGTTTGGTGGCTGGCGTCGCGAACCTCAACGGCCAAGAACGGGCAGGATCCCTTCTAGGAACCAGCGCCACAATAAGCCGGACGTTCCACCGACACGGGGTGAACCGACCGTTCGCGGGATTCGGCGTTGCCCTGGGACGGGCGGGCTCCGTAGCCTCATCGCCAACACCCCGAGAAAGGTTCAACATGAGTTCCACGTACACCCGCGTCTTTGGCCGCCGCCAGTTCCTCCAATCCGCCGCGAGCGCGGCGTTTGCCTTCAGCATTGTCCCGGCACGCGTCTGGGGCGCCAACGAGCGCCTGCGCGTCGCGGGCATCGGCGTGGGCGGCAAGGGATCGGGCGACCTCGACCAGGCCGCCAGCCACGGCGACGTGGTGGCGTTGTGTGACTGCGACGACACCTCGCTGCAGGCGAAGCTGAAGAAGTTCCCGTCGGCCGCCGGGTTCCAGGACTTCCGGAGGCTCTTCGACAAGTTGGGCGGCAAGATCGACGCGTTGACGGTGAGCACGGCGGACCACAACCACGCGTTGGCGGCCGCGATGGCGATCCAGCGTGGCATCCATGTGTACGTGCAGAAGCCGCTGACGCACGACGTCTGGGAGGCGCGCTGGCTGCGCGACCTCGCCCGCAAGCACAAGGTCGCCACGCAGATGGGCAACCAAGGCACGGCCGAGAACGGGCTGCGCGCGGGCGTGGAAGCCATCCGCGCCGGGGCCATCGGGACGGTGCAGCACGTCCATGTGTGGACAAACCGTCCCGTGTGGCCGCAGTCGCCCTCGGTGCGCTCGCGCCCGACGGACACGCCGCCCGTCCCGCCGCACGTCAACTGGGACGCCTTCCTCGGCACCGCCCCCGAGCGCCCCTACCACCCGGCCTATCACCCGTTCAAGTGGCGCGGTTGGTGGGACTACGGCACCGGCGCGCTGGGCGACATGGGCTGCCACACGGCCAACCTGCCGTTCATGGCCCTGGAGCTGGACCATCCCACGCGCATCGTCGCGGAGTCGGAGGCTCCCAATCCCGAGACCTGCCCGGGCTGGGCCACGGTGAACTACGACTTCCCCGCCAAGGGCAAGCGCCCAGCCGTGAAGTTCACCTGGTACGAGGGCAAGCTGCCGTCCGGCACCAAGAACCTTCCTCCCATGGACCTGTTCCATGGCGAGAAGCCGGCCGACTCCGGCTGCCTTATGGTGGGCGACAAGGGCGTGCTGTACTCGCCCTCGGACTACGGCTCGAACTGGAAGTTGTTGCCCGGCGACCGGTTCAAGGACTTCGCCGCGCCCGCGCCCACGTTGGCGCGCAATGGCAAGGGCGACCAAGGCATGAAGGACGAGTGGGTGGCCGCCATCCGCGGCGGCCCCAAGGCCTTCTCGAACTTCGACTACGCCGGGTTGCTCACCGAGTTCATCCTGCTGGGCAACGTCGCCATCCGGGCCCAGACCGAGCTGAGATGGGACGGGCCGAAGTTCCGCCTGACGAGCGGCGCGGCGGCCGCCAAGCAGTACCTCCGGCGGGAATATCGCAAGGGTTGGAGGGTCTAGGCGACGTCGCTGCAACGCGTCGCCAAGGCGCGGCAAGGCAACGGCAACAAAGCCCCGGCAAGGTTTCGCAACGCCTTGGAAGCGGGAGCGGCGGGCGTCGTGACACGATGTCCGCCGCGCAATGGAAACTGGATGCATGGAAACGGCCCCGGGCGGGCGCCGGGGACGATGGGCGGCGGCGCTGTGCATGGCGCTGTCCGGTGCCCACGAGGCCCAATCGCAGACGCCGCCCCCGCTGGCCCGGCAGGTCATCGTGGGCGAGGCCGAGTACGAGGAGCGGGTTCAAACCCCACACATGCCCCCCGTGTTTGGAACGCAGGTGTTCGCGGGCAAGAAGACGACCGTCCTGGACCTCGACGACCTGCCGCCGGTGCTGAACAACAACTACCGGCAGGCGTTGACCAAGGCCCCCGGCCTGCTGCTCAGCGAGGAGACAACACCCTTGGTGAGCGTGGGCTACCGGGGTTTGAACCCGCATCGGATGCAGTTCACGCAGGTGTTGAAGGACGGCATCCCCATCCATGCGGACCCGTTCGGGTACCCGGAGGCGTACTACACGCCGCCGCTGGACACGGTGGACCGGCTGGAGTTCGTCCGCGGCGGCGCCTCGTTGCTTTACGGCCCGCAGCCCGGCGGCTCGCTCAACTACGTCACGCACCGCCCACGCTTGGACCGATCGTTCTCCGGTCGCACCCAGCACGTGATGGGGTCGGACAACCTGTACTCCACGTACTCGTCCATGGATGGCACGTCGGGTCGGCTCGGGTACTACGCCTCCTTCAACCATCGCCAGACCGATGGGTTCCGCGCGGCCAACAGCGACGTGTCGCTGTACACGGGGAGCGCGCGGCTCGTGCTCGACGCCAAGGAGGACAGCCGCTGGAACCTCACGTACGACGGCTACGGCGAGGAGCACGGCGAGCCGGGGGGGCTGGCGGCGGCTCCCGGCCCGGGGGCCTTGGAGTATGCCGTGGATCGGACGGCCACGACGCGCCCCGTTGACCGGTTCCGGCTTGGGCGACATTTCGGCTCGTTGGGATGGGACAAGGACTTTGCGGAGGACTCGCGGGTGACGGTCACGGGCTGGGGCGGGCATTACGCCCGATGGAGCCGACGGCAGACGGGGGGAGGCTTCGGGGTGTTGGCGACGGGGAACGCGAGCAACATCGAGGACCAACAGTTCTTCACGCAGGGCGCGGAGGCGCGGCTGCGGCACGGGTGGGCCTGGGGCGAGAACAACAACACGTTCACGGCGGGCGTGCAGGCCTACCACACGGCATCGCCGCGCGTGGACCAACGCGGGGCGAGCCCGGTGGCCACGGAGGGATCCGTGCTCCGCGACACGGACCGCTCGGTGGTGTACGCCCCGGTGTTTGCCGAGAACCGGTTCGTCGTGGGGGACCTGTCGGTGACGCCGGCGCTCCGGCTGGAGAACCTTTGGCAGGGGGTGCGCGAGAACGTGAACGTGGACAAGGCGTCGCACGGGACGCCCTTGGGAAACGTGCGGGACCATGACTTCGTGCCGCTGGGTGGCCTCGGGCTGGAATACACGCTCCCCAAGGAAACGACGGCCTACGCGAACCTGTCCCAGGCGTATCGGCCGAAGCTCTACACGGAGGCGGTGCCGACGTCGGGCGGGGCCTTCGCCAACCGGGACATTGCGCCCGGGCAAAGCTGGCAGGCCGACGTGGGATGGCGCGGCCAGCCGATGCCGTTCGTGCATTGGGACACAAGCGTGTTCTGGATGAACTTCGACGACCAGGTGGGCACTGTGGGCAACACGGTGCAGAACATTGGCCGGACGGTGCACCGGGGCGTGGAGGCTTCGCTGGAGTTCGAGTTGGTGGGGTTGTCGGACCGGTTGGGTGGAGGCACGGGCAAGAGTGGCGAACACGAGCTGGCGTTGCATGGCAACGTCCTATGGCTCCGGGCCGAGATCGAGGCGTCCGCAAGCCCCGCGCTCGTGGGCAACACGCCGGCCTATGCGCCGGGCCATCTCGTGCGCGCCGGCGCCACCTACCGGTGGCTGGGGCGCGGCAAGGTGGCGTTCACCGGCACGCTCGTGGGCGACCACAACGCCAATGACAGCAACGCGGCGGCCTTCGCAGTGCCCGCCTACATGACGTGGGACCTCACCATGGAATGGAAGGTGTGGCAGGACCGCCTGAGCGTGCTCGGCGGCGTCAACAACCTGCTCGACGAGGCCTACTTCGCACGGGTTCGGCCCGATGGCATCGACCCCGCCTATGGCCGGAACTTCTACGCGGGCCTGATGCTGTCGTTCTAACGGGGAAGGTGGAGGGTTCCATGGCAACGGCCCCGGGAGGGGGTGCCAAAAAGGACGTGGTGGCCGGGGGCGGGATCGAACCGCCGACACTGCGATTTTCAGTCGCATGCTCTACCAACTGAGCTACCCGGCCACCGAAGGGACGTGATGGAACCGGGCAGGGCGACGTGTTGGCAAGGGGAAAGTCTCAGGTAACGCGATTCGGGGTGCATCCCGGTGTTGTCGGTGTGCCCAAGGATGTCGTGGCTGGCCCGACGCTGGGATCGAGGACGTCCGCGTCCGCACATTCATGTTCGCGCCTTGCGGGCGAGACCGAGACGGGCTTGCTGCCTTCCTCGTGCGGGGGCACGGGGGGCGGCCAGGGACGGCCGCGCTCCCAGCGCACGGCGGGGAGGAGGTTTCCGGGCTTGGAGAGGGGAGGCGGGACAAGGCAGGCTGGCCGGCATGACGTTGCTGCCGTTTGGCGAGCTTTCCCCGCACACGCCGCGCCGGTTCCTGCCCGGGACGGTGGACCTGGGCACCTGGGCTTCCCTGGAGCCGCACTTTGACCGCCTGGAGGCGGCGGGACGCGCCTGCGCCACGGTGGAGGACTTGGAACATTGGCTCGTGGACCTGGGCGAGGTGACGTCGGCCATCGACGAGGAGCGGGCGAGGCGATACATCGCGATGACCTGCCACACGGAGGATGGCGGCGCGGAGAAGGCCTACCTGCACTTTGTGGAGGAGGTCGAGCCCCCCATGAAGCCGCGCCTGTTTGCGCTGGCGCGCCTGTACGCGGGGCATCCGTTGCGAGGGCGGCTGGATGCGCGTCGCTACGCGGTCCTCGACCGTGCGAAGGTCCTGGAGGTGGAGTTGTTCCGGGAGGAGAACGTCCCGCTGGAGACGGAGGAGGCACGCGTGGCGCAACAGTACCAGAAGCTCACGGGCGGGCTGACGGTGATGTTCGAGGGCGAGGAACGCGCGGTGGCGCAGATGGGCCGCTACCAGGAGGTGCCGGAACGGTCGGTGCGCGAGTCAGCATGGCGCGTCGTGGCGGACCGTTGGGTCCAGGAGGAGGACGCGTGCGACGGGTTGTTCGACACGCTTCGGGGGCTGCGGGCGAAGGTGGCCTCCAACGCGGGCTTCGACGATTACCGGGCGTATGCCTTCAAGGCGCGCGGCCGCTTCGACAACGGGCCCGACGACTGCCTTCGGTTCCATGACGCCATCGAGGAGGTGGTGATGCCGGTGATGCGTCGGCTGCAAGCCCGACGGCGCGCGCAGATGGGGGTACCTGCCCTCAGGCCGTGGGACACGGCCGTGGATCCGCTGGGGCGGCCGCCGTTGAAGCCGTTTTCGGAAACGTCGGAACTGGAGGAGCGCAGCCAGCGGATCTTTGACCGGCTGGACCCGGCGTTGGCGGGGGACTTCCGCCGGATGCGGGACCTGCGCCTGCTAGACCTGGCGAACCGCAAGGGGAAGGCGCCCGGGGGCTACCAGTACACGCTGAGCGAGGCGCGGCTGCCCTTCATCTTCATGAACGCGGTCGGGCTGCAACGGGACGTGGAGACGCTGCTGCACGAGGCGGGGCATGCCTTCCATGCGCTGGCGTCACGG
>JBJSZF010000515.1:0-7832 GCA_046090125.1 Verrucomicrobiota bacterium | reverse complement strand
CCAAATCATCGAGTCCCTCGACTCCTCCCCCGCCGCCGAACGCACCTCCCGCGTCGTCCGCCTCCGCAACTCCCAGGCCCCAGAGGTCGCCACCGCCATCCGCAACTTCCTCGACCAGGAACGCCAACGCCTCGTCGCCACCCTCGGCACCGCCGAAGCCAACGCCCTCACCGTCACCGTCGATCCCCGCACCAACTCCCTCCTCGTCGGCGGCACCGACCACTACGTCACCCTCGTCTCCCAAATCATCGAGTCCCTCGACTCCTCCCCCGCCGCCGAACGCACCTCCAAGGTCGTCCGCCTCAAGAACTCCCAGGCCCCCGAGGTCGCCACCGCCATCCGTAACTTCCTCGACCAGGAACGCCAACGCCTCGTCGCCACCCTTGGAGCCGACGCCGTCGGCACCGCCCAACGCATGCTCGAACGCGAGGTCGCCGTCGTCGCCGAGCAAACCTCCAACACCCTCCTCGTCTCCGCCAACCGCCGCTACTTCGACCAAATCACCGACATCATCGAGGAGCTCGACTCCGCCCAGCCCCAGGTCCTCATCCAGGTCGTCCTCGCCGAGATCACCCTCGACGCCGTCGGCGAGCTCGGCATCGAGTGGAACCAGTCCGTCACCAAGGGCGACTACACCATCGGCAACGGCACCGACTTCGGCGTTCCCAACCAACTCCAGTCGCTCGGCGGCTTCTCCACCGCCGTCTCCTCCTCCGACTTCAACTTCGTCCTCCGCGCCCTCAAGACCGACGGCCGCCTCGAGGTCCTCTCGCGCCCACAGATCGTCACCGCCGACAACAAGCCCGCCACCATCAATATTGGCCAGCGCATCCCCCTCATCACCGACTCCCGCGTCACCCCCCAGGGCGACACCATCAACTCCTTCCGCTACGAGGACGTCGGCGTGAACCTCACCGTCACCCCCAAGATCTCCCGCGACGGCTTCGTCAAGATGGAGCTCGGCACCACCAACTCCGCCATCTCCTCCTCCACCGTCGAAATCAACAAGTCCGCCGTCGTCCCCATCGTCAACCAACGCCGCGCCAACACCACCGTCTCCGCCCAGTCCGGCCAAACCATCATCATCGGCGGCCTCATCTCCACCACCGACGACCGCCGCGTCAAAAAGATGCCCGTCCTCGGCGAAATCCCCTACCTCGGCGTCCTCTTCCGCTCCACCAAGACCACCCGCGAACGCAAGGAACTCCTCATCTTCCTCACCCCCCTCGTCCTCGCCAACCCCCAGGACCCCATCGCCCTCGAGGACACGCGCAAGATCACCGACGACATGATCCGCAACTCCCGGTTCCGCAAGGAGCTCAAGCCCGACGAGTTCCAACGCTCCGTCGTCGAGCCCATCCTCCCGGACGACATCGCCCCCACCAATCGCGTCCCCTCCTTCCGTCGTCCCCCCATCCAAAAGGGCGCCACCAACGGCCCCCGGTAAGCCGCCCCAACGTCGGGGCAGGGCCGTCCCAGCTCTCTCCCCAGCGAGGTCGCCCAGCCATTCCGGCAGCAACCCAACAACCTGCGCTCCTACACGTTTTCAGGGGGCGACCCCGGCCAGCACCCAGGCATCCGGCTTCGCGAAGGCATGGCCCCGCATCCCCCACGTCCAAGGACTCGCCGCCCCAAAGGGTCAGCCCCATCTAACGGTACGAGTCCGATCCCATTCCCCCGCGAGGCCCGCAGACTGCCTAAATGCCGTTTCGAGGTTGATCCACCGAGCGATTGCCGCCGGAAGATCCCACAGCAACGACTCCTGACTGCTGGTGACATCCCAACCCCAGCGGGACAGTTTCAAGCTTGAGCGATGGGGACACCGGAGGTCGCACGCAACGGCCAGCGGCCTGCATTGGTAGGGCTTGCCCAGGGCGGCGCCAAAAACCCGGCAAACGTGCCCGGCGAAGGATCCCTCAAGCGGCCTCACCTCGACCGTCCGCCATGATGCCGATCTCGCGACTCGTGTTGGCTCCCGTGGATGTCTGAGTCCAGCCGAGGGGTTCTTGCGCGTGGCGGGGCGTCCGGCGACCGGGATTCGCCCGGGCTCCAGGAGGTGTTGCCCGAGGCGTCGTCGAGATCGTGCGAGGTGCGGTCGGTGCCTCGTTGGGAGTGACGTGCTGGGGCGGGCTTGGGATTCCGCCTAGCCATGCGGCGTGGTTCCGGTGCGTCGTTCCTGGGCTCGGTGACGCGGGGTGGCTTGCCTGCGTTGGCATACAGGCGTGCCATCCGACGCCCATGTTCGTCATAGGCCGACTCGAAGAGCTGGGTAGCCTTCTCGCGCCCGACGAGGGCGGCGGCGGTGAGCACCGTGGGCGGTTCGCCGGCCTGGGTGAGGCGGTCGGCGACCTCGGCCTTGATGGCGTTGATCAACAGGCAGCCGCCCACCGTGGAGCCCGGTGCGACCGGCGTGGCCAAGCCCGGCACGTGCACCATGGCGTCGCCGGCCGGCGCGCCCGTGTCGAGGACGAGGTCCGCGAAGTCCTGCAACCGCCGTCCGTCGGCCCGGGCGCTGCGGCTCTTTTCGGAGTGTTGGCGCGAGAGGATGGCCACCACGCGCACGCGGCGGCGGCGGAACTCCTCCGCCATCTCGATGGGAACGACGTTGCATCCCGAGGAGGAAGCGACGAGGGCGCAGTCGTCGGGGGTGATGTCGAAGTTCCTCAGGATGCGTGCGGCGAGGCCCGGGACGTTTTCGAGGAACATGGCCTGTCGTTGGCCATTCGCGCCCACGACCAGGTTGTGGAAGCTCAGGGACAGTTCCACGATGGGGTTGAAGCCCGGGAAGGACCCGTACCGCGGCCACATTTCCTCGACCAAGATGCGGCTATGGCCGGATCCAAAGAGGTGGACCATGCGCCCGCGGAGGATGGTTTCCGCGAACCAACGGGCCGCCGTGCGAATCTCGGGAAGCTGGTCCTCGACGCGAGCCAAGATGCGGCGGCTGCCTTGGAAGTACTGGGCGGCGGGAGTCATGGGATAAATGCTAAGAATCGGGGACGTTGTTGCTCAACCATGAAACCGGGCCCAGTCCGCCAGGCCGTCCCACCGCGCGCGGAACGGCAGGCGAATGATGCTTCGCCACAGGATGCCCCGGACGACGGCCCGGCTGACCTTGATGCGCCGCGATGGGTCGAGCACGCCACCCTTCCGCAGTTCCCGAAGCGTCCGCAGGCCGATCAGGACAGGGATCGCGCAGGCGAGGCGGACCCGAACCTGCGAGCGCGGCAGCGTCGTGGTGTAGCGCCATCCGGCCATCAAGTGCGCCTCCGCACGCTCCAGCCACGGCACGTACATGGGCCACAGCCGGGGCTCTTGGGAGACGTCGAGCAGGTCTGCGGGAGCCAGGCCGATGGCCCGCAGCTCGTCCTCGGGCAGGTAGCACCGTCCTTGCGCGAGGTCCTTTGGGAGGTCGCGCAGGATGTTCACCAGTTGCAATCCCTTCCCGAAGCGGACGCCGTCCACAATCAACCCCTCGACGTCCAGGGGAGCCCGGGGAAACAAGTGCGCACGGCACACCCGCGTCCAAAACTCCCCCACGCAACCCGCGACGCGATACGTGTAGTCATCGAGCGCGGCGGCGTCCGGCAACGCCACGACACGCCCGCTTCCGGCCCCCTCGAACCGCCTCAGGTCCAGGTCTTGCCCGCTCGTGATGGTTGCCAGGACGGACCGCACCAGCGCCTGGTCGGCGTCCGGCAAGGTTCCGAGCGCCGAGACGCCCTCCTCGACGCGCGCCAGCAGGATGCGTTCGCCCGGAGTGGCGTCCACGTTCTCGCTGGTGGCCCATGCGGAGAAGTCCACGGGCTCGGCTCGGCGGCCGTGAATCCGGGAGCAGAGGTCGTCGAGGGCCGCGAGGCGTCGAGACACCGGGACCAGCGACGTGTCCGCGATGGTGTCGGTGGCACGTGCGAGAAGGTAGCCGAGGGCGATGGGCCGCCGGACCTGCGCGGGAAGCAGCCACAGGGAAAGATAGAAGCTGCGCGAGACGTCGCGCAGGAGGGTCGTCAACAGGTCCCGGGGCTCGGCCACGGGACCTACTCCTTCACGGCGGCGGACAGTTCCTCCTCGTGCTTCTTGCGCGCGGCGTCGATGTCGTACCGGTCGTTGTCCGGGTGCTCGGGGTTGAGCGGGGAGATGTCCCGGAGCTTCTGGATGATGCGCGGGAGGTGTTGCAGGAGGTATTCCACGTCCTCGGCGGTGTTGTAGATGCCCAGGCTGAAGCGGACGGAGCCGCGGGCGCGCATCGGGACGACGCCCATGGCGCTGAGGACGTGGGAGGGATCGAGGGAGCCCGTTGTGCAGGCCGATCCGGAGCTGGCGCAAATCCCGACTTGGTCGAGCAGCATGAGGACGGCCTCGGCCTCGACGAAGTCGAACGCGATGTTGGAGGTGTTGGGGAGGCGGGGCTCGCGGGCACCGTTGCGGACGGTGTTGGGAATGTTGGCGAGGACCCATCCTTCCAGGCGGTCCCGCAAGGCGCGGACGCGGGTGTTCTCGTCGTGCAACGTTGCCATGGCCAGCTCGGCGGCCCGTCCGAAGGCGATGAAGTTGGCGACGCTCTCGGTGCCGCCGCGGCGGCCTCGCTCCTGATGCCCGCCGATGACGTAGGGCTCGAAGCGGGTGCGGCGCTTCACGTAAAGCATTCCCACGCCCTTGGGTGCATGGAGCTTGTGGGCGCTCAGGGAGAGGAAGTCCACGCCGAGGGCCTTGACGTCGATGGGGAGCTTGCCGGGCACCTGGACGGCGTCCGTGTGGCACAGCACGCCCTTGCTCCGGCAAATGGCGGCCACCTCCTCGATGGGGAACAGGACCCCGGTCTCGTTGTTGGCGTACATCACCGAGACGACGGCCGTGTCAGGCCGGATGGCTTGCTCGAGCACGTGTAAATCCAGCGAGCCATCGGACTCGACGGGCAGGTAGGTGACGTCGTAGCCGTGCTTTTGGAGGTGTTCCCCGAACTTGATGTTGGCGGAGTGCTCGACCTTGGTGGTGATGACGTGGCGCTTGCCGCTGGTGTGGAGGGCGGACTGGATGGCGGTGTTGTTGGACTCGGTGCCGCAGCTCGTGAACGTGATCTCCTTGGGGTCTGCGTTCACCAAGGCGGCCACCTTCCCGCGGGCCGCCTCCACGTGCCCATGCACGCGCGCGCCGAAGCCATAGGCGCTCGACGGGTTGCCCCAATGGTCGCGGAGGAACGGGACCATGGCGTCCACGACCTCGGGCGCGACCCGCGTGGTGGCGTTGTTGTCGAAATAATAAACCTTCTGCTGCTCCATAGCGTGTGTGCGGGAAACCAGACCCAACCGCTGCGCAAGGCTACCGATGGCGCAAGGGGCCGCAAGCAAGGCTTGCGGGATGCCGTGCATCCCGAGGTTGTCGGCGACAGGGGACCAGGATGCGGGGAGCGGACCGGTCCCGCATGGCGGGAGCATGGAGGTGCAAACGTGGACGTCCGCGCTCCCAGCGTTGGGCCAGCCACGACGTCCTTGGGAACACCGACACCGTCGGGATGCATCTTCCGGGATGGACGTCGCCCCATTCCCGGCCAACCGGGATCAAGACGCGAGGCTCCAATGCCCGGCCAGCTCGGAGAGCGCCCGTTCCACCGTTGGATCACCGGCCCCATCGCAACGAAGCCGCCGCCCCGACAACCAGGGGAACTCGTGAACGTCCTCGCTCGGGATGAACTCGCGAAGTAGCGCGGGATTGGTGGACTCGGCAAGCCCTGGACGTGGCGGCGACATCAGCACGACCTGCGGCCTGGATTCCTGATGGTTGCCGCCACGTGGGCCCCCGACGCGGGCCGCCTCCCATGCCAGTCGCAGGTGCCCGATGACACCCAGGCGGTTGGTGGCAACGAGGACCACCTTGGCGTCGAGCGCCCGTGCCAGCCCCGGGGCGTCCATGCCTTCCATCAGGGGGCTCAGCCAACCGCCCGCTGCCTCGACCAACACCACGCCCAGCCCCTGGGATGCCATCCGAACGTGTTCCACCACGGCTTCCGGGGCGACGCGTCGGCCCGCCCGGCGTGCGGCGAGCAGCGGGGCAAGGGGCTCCGGGAAGTGCCATGGGTTAATGAGGTCCAAGGGCACGGCCCCGTCCTGAGCCCGGTGCAGCGCCTCGGCGTCCGAACGGTCGCCCGAGGCCAGGGGCTTGAGCGCGACCGAGGGGATGTTTTGTTGCCGGAGCCAGCGGATGAAGGCCGCCGTGAAGACGGTCTTGCCAACGCCGGTGTCGGTGCCGGACACCAGGAGCACTTGGGGTTCGTGCGGACGTTTCATGGGCGTGCCGTTGGGGCGCGGAAGGCGATGGGGGACGCGGGCGAGGGTGGCGTCGCCGTTCCCACGCCGTTGGTGCTGCCCCGGCGATACCCGGCGAGGTCGAGCGTGACATGGAGGTACCCAATTTGCCGGAGCTGTTCCACGACGCGGGCCGCGAGGCCGGGGGTGGCCATGCGCAGCACGTCGTCCACCTCGATCCGTGCCAGCGCGCCGGACGCGGACTCATGATGGCGGACGCGCAGGTCGTGGAATCCGGCGTCGCGCAGGAAGGCCTCGGCGGCCTCGATCATGCGCAGCTTGGCAGGCGTGACGGCCTCGCCCGTCGGAATGCGGGAACTGAGGCAGGCCATCTGGGCCTTGTCGGCCGTGGGAAGCCCGAGGCGTGCGCTCAGCGCGCGGATGTCGTCCTTGGATAGGCCCGCCTCGCGAAGGGGAGCCCGGATGTCGAACTCCGCCGCCGCCTTGGCCCCGGGGCGATGGTCGCCGAGGTCCGAGGCGTTTTCCCCATAGGCAATCACGGCGAAACGCTCGTTGCGGGCGATGGGCTCCAGCTCGGTGAAGAGGGCGTGCTTGCAGAAGTAGCAACGGTTCGTGGGGTTCGCGAGGTACGAGGGGTTGTCGAACTCGGCCGTGCGCACGACCCGGACGGGGAACCCGAATCGCCCGCCGAGTTCCAGGGCTTCGGCCAGCTCGCGCCGGGGGAGGCTGGGCGAATCCGCAATGACGGCCAGCGACTTGGGTCCCAGGACATCATGCGCGACGCGGGCCAGGAGGACGGAGTCCACGCCGCCCGAGTAGGCGACAAGGCAAGAGCCATAGCTGCGCAGGATGCCCCGGAGTCGTTCGAGCCGGGGGTCCATGGGCTGGGCAAGGTGGGGCTCGGCCATGGGTGACGACGGGGCTGCGAGTGAGGAAGCCGCAGGATGGGTCGTCACTTCTTCCCCTTGAGCCCGATGGAGGACGACCGCTTGGCGACCTTCCGGCTGGTGAGGACCTTGGAGACGGTGCCGACCTTGAGGTATCGCTGGCGGACGGCGTCGAGGATGGCGTCGCGCTGGTCGTAGAGGCGCTTGGGCTTGCGGGGCTTCACGCGCGTGAGGACGTAGGCGCTGAGGAGCGGCAAGGCGATGGTGCTATCGGTGTAGCACACGACGGAGTCGGGCAGCTTGCTAGGGTCCACCTTGCCCCAGCTCACGGCCTCGGCGGGCGTCGCGCCAGAAAGGCCGCCGGTGTCGGGCCGGGCATCGGTGACCTGGAGGAAGTAGTCGTGGCCCTTCTCATCCAGGCCCAGGACTTCCTGGATCTGCGGCTCGGTCTGGAGCAGGAAGTTCTTCGGGCTGCCGCCGCCCAGGATCCAGACCGCACTCTTGCCGCCCGAGGCCTTGGCGTCCCACACGATGCCGGCGGTCTCGTTGACGTCGGCGTTGACGTCGAGCAGCAGCTTGTTGCCCTCGAGCGCCTTGGCGGCCACGTTCATGCCGATGCTCGAGTCGCCCGGCGACGAGGTGTACACCGGCACGCCGGACTCGTAGGCCGCGGCCAGCAGCG
>JBJSZF010000514.1:0-4850 GCA_046090125.1 Verrucomicrobiota bacterium | reverse complement strand
GCCAAACAACGTCCCGCCACCCGTCCCCTGCACGATTTCCGGATAGGGTCCCACCGACGGCTGGACGACGGGCGTGCCAGCGGCCATGGCCTCGATTTGGTACAGGCCAAAGGCCTCGGGCTGGCGGCCCGGGACCGACAGGACATCGCAGGACGCCAGGAAGGCGACCTTGTCCTCGCGGCTCACGTTGGGATGGAAGGAGGCATCTGGCATGAGCCCGGCGCGCTCCAGCTTCGCGCGTTGCAAGGCAACGAAGGGCTCGTCCGAGGGACCACAGCCGCCGCCCACCTTGAGCCGAACGTGCCCCAGCGCGGGGTCCCGGCGCAGCTCGATGAAGGCGTCCACGACGAGGTCGAGGCCCTTTTCCGGGCATTGCCGCGCAAAGAAGCCCACGGTGAGCGGCTGGCCCGGTCGCCACGGTGCGCGCGCGGGCAAGGCGTCGTACCCGGCCATGCTGATGCCATTGGGGACGACGCGGAGCCGATCGAAGCCAATCCCCATCCGCGCCAGCATCCGTTCCCCGAACCACCGCGACGGCGCGATCCAACCGTCCACCTCGCGGCCGCGCTCGGCCAAGGTGGACCAGCTTCGCCCGCGCCACGGCTCCGGCATGGAGTCGAGGAAGGCCTCCTCGCTCTGGAGGAACACCAGGACCGGGCAGCCGACATCGCGCCGCAATCGTCGTGCGAATCCCGCCAGCAACGCGTTGGAGAGCAGGATGGCGTCGGGCCGAGGCCGGGCCGCGAGCCACCGGACGAGGTCGTCCAGCTCCCGTTGCTGGCGACCCTCCTCGCCTTGGAGCATGGAGAGGTTGAGTTCGCCGACGTCGGAGGCCCGGGTCTTCGCGGCGCGACCGGAGGCCCATTTGAGGAGGGACGGGTGATCGAACCACCGACGCAGCCACGCCGGGGCCGAGGAATGGCCGGGCACCTTTTGCGACAGGAACACGTTGATGCCGCCAAAGAACGTGGGCGTGTCGCGGACCGTCGAGGCCTCGTCCAGCGTCATCGGCAGGTACAACGGGACCATGAGGGTCTCGTGCCCGTCGCGGCGCAGGGCGGCGACCAGCGCGTTGTCGCGGAAGCAGTTCCCGCAGTACATGCCGCCGGCGCCCGGCGTGATCTGGACCAGGTTCATCCTTGGGGTGCGACCGTGCCCCGGATGGCTCGGTATCTCAAGCATGGGGGGCAGCGGGGCAGGGTGGGAGGGTCCATCGCCGTCCGCCGTTCGGGCGACGGGATCGGCGTCAGCCCGTGGCCTTGGGTTGGTAGGCCACCCCGGGCCGCCCTTCAAAGTGGGCATCCTGCGTCCACAGCGTAGCGCCCACCCGCCTTGCCGACGCATCAATGATGGAGTCGGCCAGCGACAACCCTTCCTCGATACCCAGCGCGGCCGCCTCCATCGCGAGTTCCGAGTTCAAATCCAAGACGACGCCCCTTTGCATGGCTGCCACCGCCTGGAAGGCGGCGTCCTCACCCCGCTCTCTGAGGACCACCTTGAAGACCTCGTGGATGCAGATCGTGGGGACCACCAGCAACTCGTCGTCCTCGATGGCCTCCGCGAAGAAGCCTGCTGACGGTTCGTCGGCGAAGTAGGCCAGCCCCGCCGAGGAATCCACCACGTTCACAGCCGGTCGCCCTACCGAACGACCTTCGTGTCGACGCCCTTGAGGTAGCCGCGCAGGGAGCGGACGTCGCGGATGGGGATGATTTCGATTCGATTTCGAAAGCAGAGCACCCGTGCCTTCTCCCCCGAGCGCAACCTCATGGACTCGCGAATCCGTTGGGGAATCATGACTTGGCCGGATCGATTCAGTTGGATCGGTCGTGCTTGCTCGATCTGCTTCTGCAAATCCTTCGTCCTTCGCTCGTTACGGGCCTCGCATCGGCCCGCGCCTCGCTCACTCCTCGGCTTGCAGAAGCATCTGCTTCGCAATCACTTCCCTCCCAACTGAATCGATCCGGCTTGGAACTTGGAGGAAATGGTGACGGTCTCCATGCCCAGTACGGTATGCCTGTCACGCAAACCTTCCACGCGCCGTTTCCCAGCCCCTGCCGCACTGCAAGCGCCGTGGCTCGTCCTCATCCCGGGACACCCTGGCCACATTGCGGGGGGCCGTGCGTGGCATGGACGTTCCGCCGGGGCCCGTTCAGGGTGCGCCGACGATGACGTTCCTCCCGGTCGCACACCGCGAGTTGCTGGCGGCGACGCGTCGTCCGGGGATGCGGCGGGCGCGCGTCTGGACGGCGGTGGTGGCTTCGTTGTTCACGTTGCTGATGCTCGGGTTCGTGGGGTGGACGGGCGCGGGCGGGCAGGGGGGACGGTTCGTGTTTGGGGCGTTGTCCTGGGGTTGCGCATTGATGGCGCTTTGGACGGGCGCATTCCTGACCTCGGACACGCTCAGCATGGAACGTCGAGACGGGACGCTGGGGTTCTTGTTCCTGACCGAGCTGGACGGGCTGGACGTGGTGACGGGCAAGTTCGCGGCGCATGCCCTGAATGCGCTGTACGCACTGGGTGCGGTGTTCCCGGTGATGGCGATCCCATGGTTCGTGGGCGGCGTGACGGGCGACGAGTTTTGGAAGACGACGCTGGCATTGCTGAACGTGTTGTTCGTGGGCACGACGGCGGGGTTGGCGGCGTCGTCGATGAACGTCCGGCAAGGAGCCGCCGCGTGGATGGCCCTGTGGATCACGGCGGTGGTCCACCTTACGGGGCCGGTCGCCTCCATGGTGTTGGGGCTCGGCTTCGGTGGCGGCCCATGGCTTTGGCCCCGCGCCCTCTCACCCGGGATGGCATTCCTCGTGGCTCGCGACTCCGCGCCGCCCACGGATGGCGGCCCGGGCTTTGGCTCCATCCTGTTGGCGTCCCATGCGGTCGGGTGGGTGTTCCTCGCGCTGGCCGCATGGCGTGTGCAGGCCGAGTGGCGGTCGTCGGCCGAGGTCCGGGGACAGGGGACGCCGCGAAGGGCGTTGTCGCGGGCATGGCTGGACCGGGACCCCTTGCGGGCGTGGTTGGATGGCGCTCCCGCCATGCGCCGCGTGGCATGGGCGATGTCGGCCCTTGGGGCGATGGCATGGGTTCCCATGGCGGTGGACTCGGTCACGGCGTGGGGCTCGGTGGCGACGACTTGGATTACGGCGTGCTCGGTGGTGCTGCGCGGCTTGATGGCGTGGGAGGCGACGGCCTTCCTGTCGGAGGCGCGCCGCGACGGGTCGCTGGAGTTGTTGCTGTCCACGCCGTTGCGGGATGCGGACCTGCGCCGGGCGGTGTCCGAGCATGTGCGGGCGCGGTTTGGCGGCCCGTTGGTGTTGATGGGGGTGGCGTGGGTCGGGGTGGCGGTGGTGAGGCTGGACCCCTTCTGGGTGATGGTTCACGGCATCGGCATGGTGCTGCAATGGATGGCGATGCCGCAGGTGGGAATGTGGTTCGCGCTGACAGAACGTCGTCCGATGGCGGCCTTCGCGAAGACGTTCGGGCTCGTGACGCTGGCCTCCACGCTCCTCGAATACGTGTGTTGCATCGGGCTGGCGCTGCCGCCCCTCCTGAACGTGTGGGCGTCGAACAAGATGACGTTGTCCGTGCGCGACATCGTGGCCGGGGTGCGCGGCCGTTGGGAACGCCGGGATGGGTGGTGGGTGGCCCAGCCGTTGCAGGGGGGCGATGGCAGCGCCCCGCCGTGGCGCGACCCGCGTCCGCCGTCCCTGCCGTACCAGAGGCACGCGTCCCGGGGCGGGCGGGAAGCTGGCAATGGGGGCGAAGGCGCCTGATGCGTCCCGGACCCGTCATCGAGGCGGAGCTGCGGCAATGGTCGCGAAGGCCTTGGTTGACGTGGAGCCGCGTGGCAGCGGCCGGGCCGTTGCTGGTGCTGTTGTTGGGGATGGGGACGGCGGGGGGCGTCGGTGTGGGCATCGGCACGGGGAGCTTCGGGACGTCCTACTTCAACGCCTGCGTCACCCTCGCCACGCTCATGGCCATGGTGTTCGGGACGCTGGCGACGCTGGACGTCGTGGCGCGCGAGCGACGCGAGGGGACGCTGGACCTGTTGTTCCTGACGCCGTTGGGGTCGCCCGACATCCTGCTGGGGAAGTTGCTGGCGTCGGGGGCGCTCGTGGGACAGGTGCTGGTGGCGATGCTTCCGGTGGCGGCCATTGGGTTCCTCGCGGGCGGGCCGACGTGGGCGGACCTGGCATGGGCTGCGGCGGGGATCGTGAACGTCTTGTTCGTGTCGATGGCGATGGGCTTGGCTGCGTCGGCCCGGGCGCGGCATCCGATGTCGGCGCTGGCCCTGGGGGCTGCACTGGGGCTGGCCGTGCATGTTGGGCTGCCGTGGGTGGCACATGCGACGTCGTGGGCGGGGTGGACGAGCGTGGCGCGCGCCGTGTCCTGGTTGTCGCCGGTGTACGAGGTCCGGACCTGGGACCTGGGCGGTGGCTGGCGCCCGGCCTCGGATGCGTGGGTGGGCCTGGTGGCAAGCCACGCGTTGGGCTGGGCATTCATCGCGTGGGCGCAATCCAACCTGGGAAGAAGCGGAAGCGGTGCCCGGCACGGGACGAGCAGCCCGCGTCGGCCACGGGCAGCACGTGGGAAGGCGACGTGGACAGGGGAGCAACGGGTGGCGGCGGTGGCGGGGGCGACGGGCTGGATTCGGTGGCTGGGGCCGATGGTCGCCTGGGGTGCGGTGGCGGTGCTGGCCTTGGCGTGGGCGTTTGGCCGATGGGCAACGGGCGGGGCATGGATTCCCGCGAAGGATGCTCTGGTGTTCCTAGGGTTCGTGGTGGCCGGGGCGTCGTTGTGGCAGCGGGTGTTGTAGGGCGGGGAGGGCGCGCGTTTCTTCCATGAGGGGTGGA
>JBJSZF010000513.1:0-4798 GCA_046090125.1 Verrucomicrobiota bacterium | reverse complement strand
GTGGGCACAACATGCGCGGGTTCGCCGACCTCGTCCTGGAGGTGGCGCGCCATGGTGGATTGCCGCCGGAATCCGTCCTGGTCCGAAAAAGCCGCGTGATCTTGCCCGGCTACTTCCGGGCCACCAAGAACTGGGACGTCCTCGTGGTGCATCGTGACCGGCTCCTGGCCGCGTTTGAGTTCAAGTCCCAGGTCGGGTCCTTCGGCAACAACTTCAACAATCGCGCCGAGGAGGCCGTGGGATCCGCAACGGACCTTTGGGTGGCCAACCACGAGGGAGCCTACGGCCGCGCCGGATCCTCCAACGATGGCGGATCTACCCTGAAAGAGGAGCCCGCCCTCAACCCCACCCTGCGCCAAGGCAGCAAGCCTCCCTTCGTCGGATGGCTCATGCTGCTGGAGGATTGCCCCGACTCGATGGAACCCGTGTCGGTGGAGGAACCGCACTTTCCCGTGTTCCCGGAGTTCCGGGGTGCGTCCTACGCCGACCGTTATCGCATCCTTTGCGAGCGGCTCATTGAGCGACGTCTCTACGACGCGGCGGCCTTGGTCCTCTCCACCCGCCCGGCCGGCAGGAATCGCCGCGCCCCACATCGTTCCCTGTCCGGCCTCACCAGCGCTCGGCAGTTGTTCGCCTCGTTCGCCGGAAGGCTCCTGGGGGACTTGGCGGGGGGATAGGTCCGGGGCGCAAGCCCCATCCCTACCCTTTCAGCACCGAGCCCCCCACGCCGTGCTCGGGAACACCGACAACCTCGGGGGGCACCGCTCTGGGACCTGCCCGCGCGATCAACCCCGGCGGGCCAGTGCCGCCTTCGTGCGGGCGAGCAAGTCGTCCACGTCCGCCTTCACCTCCGCCCGGGCGGCGGAGTCCATGCGGTCGATGAAGAGGACGCCGTTGAGGTGATCGACCTCATGTTGCACGGCGCGCGAGAGCAGGCCGCCGGCCTTGAATCGGTATTCCTCAAACCGCTCGTTCAACGCCACCACCTCCACCTCCCCAGGCCGCTGCACGTCGCCGTAGATGTCCGGGAACGACAGGCAACCCTCGCCTGCCTTGGACGGCGCCCCCACGGGCTGGATGCGCGGGTTGATCAAGACCAGCGGCATGAACGCGTCCACGTCGGCCTCCCGCCCATCGAGCCAAAGGCGCGACGGACGACTGGGCACGTCACGGACGTCCACCAACGCGAGCTGGATGGCGTGGCCGACCTGCGGGGCCGCCAATCCCACGCCGTCGGCCGCCGCCATCGTCTCGAACATGTCCGCGATCAAGCGCCGCACGTCGTCGTTCAAGCCCGGGACGGGCGCGCACTTCTTGCGGAGCACCGGGGTGCCGTAGGGAACGATGGGCAGGACCATGGGACGTTTCAGGAACGAACGGTTGCGGCTCGGGGCAAGCGTCGGGCGCGGCCCTTACTCCTTGGGCCAATGGCGCATGAGGTGGACGAGGTCCGCCACCGACGGGCTCTTGGCCGTCCGGACGTAATGGCCGGACGTGGACACGCCGCAGAGGACGGCGTCGGCGTTGGACAAGCCCAGGAGCTTGCCCAGGCAAAAGCCGGAGTTGAAGTGGTCGCCGGCTCCCGTGGTGATGCGGGGCTTTTTGCAGACGGGGCCCTCGACGACCTCGACGGCCGACCCGTCGCTGGCGAGGGCGTAGGCCACGGGATGCACGACCAAGGTGGTGACGGGGACGCGCGAATGGATGTCGAGCGTGAGCGCCGCAAGGCCCTCGGGGTCGCGCGGCGTCGCATCCAGGCCCAGGACGCGGGCGATCTCATACGCCTCCTTCTCGTTCAACCCCAGGATGACGTCGAACCGCGACTGGAACCGCGCGATGAGGTCGAGCGCCCGCTCGATGTCCGAGGGCAGCCGCTTCTCGGGGTCGGCCAGGTCCACGAACAACTTCCGGCGCTCGCCCAGCAGGCCCGGCAACAGCTCCGACTGGATCGACGCCCAGATGTCCGACATGAACGGCAGCATCGTCCAGTTCACGAAGCCCACGAGGTCCGCGCTTGCGAACTTCAGGGCGAAGCGGTCCTTGCCATAGCGCGTGCAGATGTTGGCCCAGTTGACCTCCTTCAGCGTGTAATGCTTCCCGACGAGGATCTTGCCGTCGTCGAACTCGAGCGCGTCCGTCAGGCCGGGATCGCAGATGGAGGCCACCTCGGCGCGGCGGCTGAACTCGTCGAAGACGGGATGAAGCGCGGGGTAACCGAGCGCGCCGAGGTAGCTGACGCGCAGGCCGAAGCTGGCGAGGGCGTTGGCCATGATGGGGCCATTGCCGCCCAGCTTGGTCATCGCGCGGACCAGCTCGACGTTGGTCGAGCGCCCGGCGGCGGCCACGAGCCGTTGACCATACGCGGCGATCGTCGGCACGCGGTCGAAGCGGTCGGCGTCGTGCCGCTTGTCCACGACATGGAGGATTTCATCGACGAAGCCGTCGAGTCCCACGAACGCGGACAACTCGGGCACACGGGACGCCACCGCCTCCAGCCGCGAGGCGGCGCCATGGAGGAAGTCGGGGGAATTGGGGATGGGCATGTTGAAAAGGGGATGAAAGGACGGGAAGGACAGGCCTAGTCGATCTGGACGCCGAGGAGGTCGAGGACGCGGTTGAGCTCGTCGTCGTTGGCAAAGCGGATCTCGATGGAGCCGCGCCCGGCGCGATACCGGACGCCCACGCGCGTGGCGAGGCGTTCGCGGAGCCGGTTCTCGACGTCCACGACGTGGGGGTCCCGGGACGCGGCCGGGACGGCGGCGGCGACGATGGCAGGCTTGTCGGCGGGCTTTGCCGTGAGGCGGGCCACGACCTCCTCGGTCTGCCGGACGGAAAGGCCCTGCTCGCGGGCCTGGCGCGCGACGGAGGACAACAACGCCGCGTCGCCGATGCCGAGGAGCACCTTGGCGTGGCCGACGGAAAGCTGGCCGGCCTTGAGCGCGTCTTGGACGTCGGCGGGGAGCTTGAGCAAGCGGAGGGCGTTGGCGACGGCGGCGCGGCTGCGGCCCACCTTCTGGGCGACCTGGTCCTGGGTGAGGTCGAAGCGGGACTGGAGCTCCGAGTAGCCGAGGGCTTCCTCGAGGGGGTTGAGGTTTTCCCGCTGGAGGTTTTCGACGAGGGCCAGCTCCAGCACCTCGCGGTCCGTGGCCTCACGTTCCAGGACGGGGACCTCCTTGAGGCCCGCGAGCCGTGCGGCGCGCCAACGACGCTCGCCCGCGATCAACTCCAGCCCGGCCTTGCCCGGCCGTACCACGAGCGGCTGGAGGATGCCCTGCGTCCGGATGGACTCCGCCAGCTCGCGCAGGGCCTCCTCGGTGAAGTCGCGCCGGGGTTGCAACGGGCTGGGAACGACTTGGTCGAGGGCGACGTTGCGAACGGTGCGGGTGCCGACGGCGGCATCGGCCGCCGCGTTCGTGGCCGGGGGCTGGGCGAATGGCGACGCGGAAGAACCAGCGGGGGCCGCCGCGGAACGGCCGCCGCCCAGCAACGCCCCAAGCCCACGACCCAGCGCCGGTTTCGACATGGGGTGCAGACTAGGAACGACCGGCTTCCCGTTGCAATCGTGGCGTCAGGCAACGGCGGGTCCGAGGCACGTCCCCGGAAGCCATGGGCCACCGGGGCCCGCGACGAGGTTGCCCACGGTGACGCGCGCGATCTCCCCGAGGGCCTCGTGGGTGAGGAAGGCCTGGTGTGACGTCACGAGCACGTTGGGAAACGACAGCAACCGCGCCAGCTCGTCGTCGGCAAGGCCCCGCGCGGAGTGATCCTCGAAGAAAATGCCCTCCTCCTCCTCGTACACGTCGAGGGCAACGCCACCGAGGTGCCCGGACTTCAACGCGGCAATCAACGCGGTGGTGTCCACGAGCTTGCCGCGGCTCGTGTTGACGAGGTATGCGCCGGGCTTCATCCGGCCCAGCGTGGCGGCATTGAGGAGGTGATGCGTCTCGCGGGTCAGGGGCACGTGCAGGCTGAGGATGTCGGACTGGGCCAGGAGGATCTCGAACGAGGTCAACTCGATGCCGGACGCGGCGGCCCATGCGGGCTCCGGCGCCACGTCGCACGCCAGGACGCGGCACCCGAGACCGTGAAAGGCCTGCGCGGCGCAGCGCCCGATCCGGCCGGTGCCCACGATGCCAACGGTCTTCCCGTGCATGTCGAAGCCCACGAGCCCGGCGAGTGAGAAGTTGAACTCGCGGACACGATTGTAGGCGCGGTGAATGCGCCGGTTCAGGGTGAGGACGAGCGCCAAGGCGTGCTCGGCGACGGCATTCGGGGAATACGCCGGGACCCGGGTGACGCCGATGCCGAGCGCCGTCGCGGCGGCGACGTCCACCTGGTTGAATCCGGCGCAGCGAAGGGCGACGTGCCGGATGCCGACGTTGGCCAGGGAGCGGAGGCAGGGCGCGTCGAGGCGGTCGTTGACGAAGGCGCACACGGCCTGGCTCCCCGAGGCTGTCGCGGCCGTCGCCGCCGAAAGGCGAAACTCATGGAAGCACCAATCCAGTCGATCGGCCCCCTGGGCGGCCAGCATGTAGTCCCGGTCGTAGGGCTTGGTGTCGTAGAACGAGACGCGCGTCTTGCAGGAATTCCCGGTGCTCACCCAGTGAACCAAGCGACGGAGGCGAACGGGTGCAAGGGCGGCCTCACCCCGGCATGTTGGCGAGGGTGAGCGCTGCCGTCATGCACCCCAGGCTCAACCAGCGGATTCGGCCTCGGGAACACGCACGGCCTGCGAGCGCCAAAGAGCGGGGATCGCCTGCCAGCTCATGGCCATGACAACAAGCACCATGGCCCATCC
>JBJSZF010000512.1:0-2504 GCA_046090125.1 Verrucomicrobiota bacterium | reverse complement strand
CCTCGACGGCGGCGACGTCGGAGAGGCGCACCAGGCCGCCGTCGCGCTGCGACACGACGAGGCGGGCCAGCTCGTCGATGGAGGACGCCTTGCCTGCCACGCGGAGGCCCGACTCGTGGCCGGCGTCCTTCACCATGCCGGCCGGGATTTGCACGTTTTGGGAGCGGAGCGCGCGCTGCACGTCCACGGCGGTCAGGCCATGGGACTGGAGCCGCACGGGGTCGAGGCGCACGTTGACCTGGCGCTTGCGTCCGCCAATGACGCGCACCTGCCCGACGCCGGGCACGCTTTCGAGACGGCGGCGCAGGACCTTGTCGGCGTACTCGGTGATCTCGCGCACCGGCCGGTCGGCGACCAGCGCGAGGTTGAGGATCGGCGAGGCGTCGGGGTCCAGCTTCTCGATGATGGGCGGGTCGGCGTCGTCTGGGAGGTCGGCGAGGATCTGGTTGACGCGGTCGCGCACCTCCTGGGCGGCGACGTCGATGTTCTTCTCGAGCAGGAAGGTCACGAGCACCTGCGAGACGCCCTCGCTGGACGTCGAATGCACCTCGTCGATGCCCGCCACCGTGTTGACGGCCTCCTCGATCTTGTCGGTCACCTCCGTCTCGATCTCGCGCGGCGTCGCGCCTGGCAGGCGCGTGACGACGGAAACCGTGGGGAAGTCGATCTTGGGGAAGCGGTCCACCTCCAGGCGGGAGTAGCCCAGCAACCCCACGACGAGGAAGACGAGCACGATGACGCTGGCCAGGACGGGGCGTCGGACGGAGATCGCGGCGAGCCACTGCATGGTTGCGCGGGGTCAGGGCTTGCCAACACGCACCGGGACGCCGTCGGACAACGGCCCGTCGGACCCGGTCACGACCTGGTCGGCCAAGGACACGCCGCGGCGCACCTCCACCCAGCCCTCGCCGGACTCGCCCACCTCCACGAGCCGTTCCTCGGCGGCATCCGAGGCGACGACGAAGACGCTGCGGCGCGTGCCATCGGCACGGAGCGCGCTGGAGGGCACGACGAGGCCGGGGGTTTGCTGGGACGCAATCTTGGCATCGGCGAAGTAGCCGGGCCGGAGGCGGCCGTCGCGGTTGTTCACGTCGGCCTCCACGACGAGGTCACGGGCGGACTTGCGGACGGCGGCTCCCACGTGGCGGATGGTTCCCTGGAAGTGGGACGCGGGAAGGGCGGCGACGGTGAACGCGACGGCCTGGCCCTCCTTCACGTCGCCTGCCGATGCCTCGGGCACGTTGAGGACGAGGCGCAGCCGGGACACCTCGACGATGCGGGCGACGACCGAGTCTGGCTTCAGCATCTCGCCGGGCTCGGCCAAGCGTTCGGCCACGATCCCTGCGAAGGGCGCACGGACCACGGCGTCCTCCAGCGTCTTGCGTGCGAGGTCTCGACGGGCGGTGACGGCCAGCACGTCGGCCTCGCGCACGGCGAGGTCCGCCTCCATCCGGCGGAAGTCTGCCTCGGCGACGGCCTTGGAGCCCACGAGGGGCGCGTGCCGTTCCACCTCGCTGCGGGCGAGCTGGAGGCGGGCTTTGGCGAGGGCGAGGGCGGCCTCGGCCTCCTGAAGGGCCAAGGTTGAGGAACGGTCATCCACGCGCACGAGGATGGCCCCGGCGTCCACCATGGCCCCGCGTTCAAACGCGGCCTCGCGGACCTTGCCGGTTGTGTCGGCGGCAACACGCGCGTCGCGCGTGCCCTCCAGTTGCCCCGTCACGCGCAGATGGCGGGCAATGGGACGCTCGACGACGGGGGAGAGTTGGACGCTCACGACGCGGGCTGGGGCGGGTGTGGGAATGGCGGTGGTGCCCTGTGCCTCGGCCGGCGAGCGGTCCTTGCATCCGGCCGTTGTCACCAGGGCGAGGCCGACCAGCCATGCGATCTGGCAGGGTCCACGCCGGTTCGTGATGCCCGGCATCCGGGCGTTTCTTGCCTTCATCAGGGATGTCATCGGAGCCCCGCATAGGGCGCCATGCGCCGCCAAGGAGGGGGAATGGTCGCGGCACGAAGCAGACGGAAGCGCCGGCCCGCGACGTGCGGAGCGTCCCAAGCCCAGCCGGGCCGGGTCAACCCTGGGCAACCTTGGGCAACCGGCATCCGGGAGGCCTGGGGAGGCGGCGTGGATACCGGGTTGGCGTCGGCAACCGGGGCTAGCGGGTGGTTCGGACGGAGACGTGGCGGGCCTCGGGAAGGATGAACTTCTTGACCTCCACGGTGGCGCGGGTGACGCCGAAGTCGGCGACCACCATGGCGGCGATCTCGGAGGCCAAGGACTCAATCAAGCGCCAGCTTCGGCCCTCGCCCATGCGCAGGATCCGACGGCTGACGGCGTAGTAGTCGATGGTGCGGCGGAGGTCGTCGGAGGCGGCGGCGGCGGAGAAGTCGTGCTGCATCTCGACGTCAATGAGGAGCCGTTGCGCGCGTTCGCGTTCCTCGTCGGGGACGCCCACATGGAAATGCACCTCCAGGTCGCGGATTGAGATTGTGTCCATGGGGCCAAT
>JBJSZF010000511.1:0-2620 GCA_046090125.1 Verrucomicrobiota bacterium | reverse complement strand
CTCGACGCGGCTGTAGGCCGGGTCCCCTGACCCGGCGCACCGGGCATGCGACATCGCCATCGCCGCGTGAGGGCACGCGGCCTACAGACTACCCAACTGCCGTTTCTAGGATCAGACCAACCCCGTCTCGTCGCCTCGCCTCCCAGCCCCAATTCACCCCTGCCCCGCCTCGCTTCCCTCTTCCAGCCTCCCGCTCCCCGCTCCCCGCCTCCCGCCTCCCGCCTTCCGCTCCCCGTCTCATCGTCCCGCCCACCTGAAAGATTGCTCCCACACGCCGCGTTAAAATGGGTGGATAGATCAAAGCACGAGAAAAGGAATCATCATGCCCGCAAAGAAACCGACACCCTCCACGGCCAAGACCGTGGGCGCATCCACCACGCCTACGAAGCCCGCTCGTCCCTCCAAGCCCTCCAAGCCCGCCGTCCAGCCGCGCGGCGTCGTGGGCCTCTCCCTCCACATCGGCCTCAACAAGGTCAACCCCGCCCACTACGGGGGCTGGGACGGAGCCCTCAACGCCTGCGAGGCGGACGCCAAGGACATGCTGGCCATCGCCAAGAAGGCGGGATTCAAGACCACCCAACGCCTCACCGCCACCGCCAAGGCCGCCACCATCATCAAGGACATCCAGGCCGCCGCCGCCAAGCTCCAGTCCGGCGACATCTTCCTCCTCACCTACTCCGGCCATGGCGGGCAAATGCCCGACACCAACGGCGACGAGCCGGACAAGCAGGACGAAACCTGGGTCCTCTTCGACCGCCAGCTCGTGGACGACGAGCTCTTTGCCCTGTTCGGATCCTTCGCCAAGGGCGTCCGCATCTTCGTCCTGTCCGACAGTTGCCACAGCGGGACCGTCACCCGCGCGATGCCGACGGAGCCGGTCACGGGGCCCGTGCCCCGCCTCATGCCGCCCGTCGTCGCCGCCCAGACCTACGCCGCGCATCGCCGCACCTACGACAAGCTCCAGGCCGCCGTGCCCGCACGCACGGCGTCCATGAAGGCCACGCTCGCGTCCGTGATCCTCATCTCCGGCTGCCAGGACAACCAGGTCTCCCTCGACGGCGTGCGCAACGGCCTCTTCACCGGCACCCTGCGGTCCGTCTGGAACGAAGGCCACTTCACGGGCAACCACCGCCGCTTCCGCGACCAAATCGCCGCCCGCATGCCCGCGTCCCAGACGCCCAACTACTTCGTCGCCGGCGGCTCCAACGCCGCGTTCGCCGCCCAGAAACCCTTCTCCATCTAGCCCCGCGTCCCGCCAGACGGCGGCGGCCATCCCCTTGATTGCCGCCGCCGTTTCAGGGGAGCCTGTGCCCGTCACATGCGCGCTCCCGTTCACGGCCCCTTCCTGTCCGGCGTCATCGAGGGCTTCTACGGCCCCACTTGGTCCCGCGCCGAGCGCATCGAGCTGCTCGATCACATGTCCGCCTGGGGCCTCGACACCTACCTCCACGGCCCCAAGGACGACGTCCATCACCGCGCCGCCTGGCGAACCCCCTACCCCGCCCAGCCCGCCGAGGACCTCCGCTCGCTCGCCCGCGAGGCCCACGCCCGCGGCATCCGCGTCGCCCATGGCTTCGGCCCCGGCCTCGACGTCCGCTACGGCGAGCCCGCCGACCTCGACGCCGCCATCGGGCGCTTCATGCAAGCCCGCGAGCTGGGCGTGTCTGTGTTCGTGCTCCTCTTCGACGACATCCCGGACCGAATGCACGACGCCGACGCCCGCCGTTGGGGCACGCTGGCCAAGGCCCAGGCCGCCTTCGCCAACGCCATCCTCGAAGCCCTCTCCCAAGACGGCCCCGCGCGGCTCTTGTTCTGCCCCACGCCCTACTGCGGCCGCATGGCCCAACGCGCCCATGGCGGGCCCGGCTACCTCCAGGACCTCGGAGCCGCCCTCGCCCCGGGCATCGACGTCTTTTGGACCGGCCCCGAAATCGTCTCCGAAACCATCACGGAGTCGCACCTCGACGAGGTCGCCGGATGGCTGCGTCGGCCGCCCGTCCTGTGGGACAACCTCCACGCCAACGACTACGACGGCCGCCGCGCCTTCTGCGGCCCCTACTCCGGCCGCCCGCGCGGCATCCAGCGCAAGGTCCGCGGCATCCTCTCTAATCCGAACACGGAGTTCCCCCTGAACTTCCCCGGGCTGCACTCCATGGCCTCCTGGCTGCGTGCCGGGGAGGATTGGGACGCACGCGCCTCCTACCTCGAAGCCCTGCGCGCCTGGCTGCCGCGCTTCGAGGGCTGGAAGCAACCCATGCCCTTCGACGACCTCGCACTGCTCTGCGACTGCCATTACCTCCCCTACTCCGAGGGGCCCGGAGCCGTCGCCCTGCACACCCAGCTTCGCGCCCTCCTCCAAGCCCCGCCCGCGCACTGGGGCCCCGAGGCCCACGCCATCCGCGCCTCCCTCGCGCGGCTGTGCGACGCCTGCGCCCGCGTCGCCGACCTCCGCGACCGCTCCCTCTTCGCCGCCTGGAGCCGACGCGTCTGGGAACTGCGCGAGGAAATGGACCTGCTCGAAAAGTACGTCGCGTGGCATCTCCACCTCGCCACGCGCGACGAGCCTTTCCAGTCGGACTTCCACCAACCCGTGACGTACCGGGGCGGCATGGTCGCCTCG
>JBJSZF010000510.1:0-2229 GCA_046090125.1 Verrucomicrobiota bacterium | reverse complement strand
TGCACGCCGCACGGACCCGAAGTTCGTCCTCGCGGGCGACGGCGTGCACCCGGGGCCGCTGGGCCATTGGTTGATGGCTCGGCAACTGATCCGGCACTGGGGCGGCCCCGAGTCGTTGGCCGGCTCCGACTCGCCCGGGGCCGTGGCGGCGCTGCATCCCAAGGGCGCCGCCATCGTCGAGTTGGTCACGCGTCGGCAAAACCTGCTGCGCGACGCCTGGCTGTCCCACGTGGGCCACCTGCGCCCCGGCATGGCCAAGGGCCTGCCGCTGGACCCAGCACGGGCCGAGGCCGCGCGTCTCAAGGCCGACCTCGCGGGCCTCCTCGCGTAGTTCCCGATCCATGGAAACGCCGCGCCGCGCCCGGGATGGCGTGGGGGAGGCGGCCGCACATGGCCGAAACCAAGGCTTCCGGCACGGGCCAGTCCTTGGCACCGTGCCCGCCATCTTCCCGATGCGTTGGCGAGCGTACAGATGTGGGGCGGTGCTTGCGATGGGTTCCATCGCGTTGATGGCGGGCGAGGATCCCTCGTCGCACTGGGCGTTCCGGCCAGCTCAAGCTCCGCCCGTGCCGGTCGTGCGAGACGCGGGATGGTGCCGGACCAGCATCGACCGGTTCGTGTTGGCGCGGTTGGAGTCCCGCGGCGGGAAGCCCGCGGCGGAGGCGGGTCGGCGTGCATGGCTGCGGCGCGTGACGCTGGACCTGACGGGGTTGCCGCCGACGGCGGCGGAGGCGGATGCCTTCGAGGCGGACACGGCTCCCGAGGCCCATGAACGCGTGGTGGAGCGGCTGCTGGGGTCGTCGGCCTACGGCGAGCGGTGGGGACGCCATTGGCTGGACGTGGCGCGGTACGCGGACACGGCGGGCGAGACGGCGGACTACCCGGTGCCGGTAGCCTGGCGGTACCGGGACTACGTGATCCGGTCGTTCAACGCGGACAAGCCCTATGACGTGTTCGTGAGGGAGCAGGTGGCGGGCGACGTCCTGGCGATGCAGGGGGACCCGGCGCTGCATGGGGAACGGGTGACGGCCACGGGATTCCTGGCGGTGTCGCGCAGGTTCGGGTTCGACTCGGAGAACTACCATCACCTGACGTTGCAGGACGCGATCGACACGATCGGACAAGGGGTCCTGGGGCTGACGCTGGGCTGCGCGCGGTGCCATGCGCACAAGTACGACCCGGTGCCGGCGTCGGATTACTACGCGTTGTACGGCATCCTGGAGAGCACGCGGTTTTCGTTCCCGGGCTCGGAGCAGAAGCAACGGGTGCGTTCGATGGCGTCGGTGGCGGCGCCGGAGGAGGCGTTGCCCCGGTGGCGCGAGCATGAGTGGCGCGTGTCGGAGGTGTCGCGGCGGCTGGAGGCGCTGGGCAAGCCGGGGCCTTCGGCGGTGTTGCGTCCGGTGGAGGGGATGGACGGGGACCTGGAGCTGCAGGCCCCGGCGGCGGGCGGGAGCAAGGGAGTGCTGGTGCCGCCTTGGGTGTACGAGGGCGTCATCGCGGTGACGACGGACGCGCAAAGCCCGTTTCGCAACGTCCATCCGTCGGGCCGGGTGGGGGCGTCCGTCGCCTCAGGGACAAACACATGGTGGATGGAGCAGGCGGTGTCGCCGGCCGTGGCCGGGCTGTTGCGCCGCTCCGGGAACTGGCACCTGCAACTCGACTTCAAGTCCGGCCTGGAGTCCAAGGACCCGGCCGGCGCGCACCGGCTCTGGCTGGGGGCGTCGCGGGATTCGGCCCTCGTGGAGGTGCGGTTCACGGGGGATCGGGCGTGGTTGAAGGGCAACGCCGGGCAACCGGTGGAGGTGGCGCTCCCGGAGCCAGGCCAGTGGCACAACGTGCAGGTGGACGTGGACGTCGCGGCCAGCACCGCACGCGCGCGGGTGGGCGTGCCGGGCAACGTGCGTGAGATCGGGACGGTGCGCGTGCAGGGAGCCCTTGCGGGGTTGGCAGGGCTGCGGGTGGGGGTGGGATCCTCGGGGGATCGGTTGGATCGGTCGGATCTGCCTCACTCGGCGTTGGCATTGGACAACCTGGAGCTGCGCGAGGTGCCGTTCCGGGAGGTGACGCGCGACCTGCCCGAGCTGGCGTGGGAGGGGCCGTCGCCTGCGGGGCTGCGCAAGGAGCTGGAGGCGTTGTCGGGCATGGACGGCGACTTCGAGCTGCAACGCGACGGCGCGGCGCCCTCGGGGGCGTGGCATCCGGGGCCGAATGCCTCGGTGAAGGCCTCGG
>JBJSZF010000509.1:0-22113 GCA_046090125.1 Verrucomicrobiota bacterium | reverse complement strand
GTTCTCGTCGATGGCGAACCGTCCGGCCGCGCGGTCCATGGCGAGGAGGGAGAACGGTTGCTCCTGCGCTCCGGAGGGGTTGGAGAGGACCATGCGCCAGTCAAAGCGGCCAGGGGCGTCGGTGGGCGCGATGGTGAGCTGCATGGAGAACTGGTCCAGGAGGCCCTGGGGGCCGTGGGCCTGGACCTGGCCGGACCAGACGCCGGCCCAGGACTCCGGGAAGCCGTCGCCCGCGACGACGGGGAAGGCGGGACGGGGCCGGGGCGGCGTGGTGACACAGCCGGGGAGGACGCCGGCAAAGGCAAGGGCCAATGCCAGGAACCTGAAACGCCGGGCCAGGGTGACCGGGTGGCTCGCGCGACGCATGGGAGAGGGGCGTGAAGGCCAAGCCGCCGCGCCCCAAGAAGGGAGGCGCGGCGGCGGGAAACGGGGCGCGGGGCGGCTACTCGCGCCAGCCGTGGTTTTCCCGGACCTGGATCATGGACGCGAGGATGTTGTTCCACGTCTCCTGCTTGAGCATGACCTCGTTGGGGAACATGCAGCCGTCCCAGCAGATGTGGCGGGTCTTCTTGGTAACCTTGCCGGTGTCGTCGCGGAGCCAATAGCCCGCGTCGCGCGGGACGTTGAGCTTGCCGCTGGGGTCGTTGACGGGGCAGTGCTTGCCCGTCTTGTCGTGGGAGCCGGACCCCTTCACGGTCGCGTCGTTCTGGGCCACGTGGAAGTCGAAGGTCCACGGGCGAAGCGCGGCGGTCATCTTCTTCATGGCCTTGTGGAAGGCCTCGGGCTCCCAGTGGTACGACGCGGGGACGATGCGATGCTCGGGGGCGTTGTAGCCGAGGGTGTAGAGGAGCGTGTGGGCCATGTCGGCCTGGAAGCCCACGACCTTGGGCATGGCGGTCTCCTCGAGGGTCTGCAGCATGTACTTCCAGGAGTGCATGCCGCCCCAGCAGATCTCGCCCTCGGCGGCGAGGCGCTCGCCGTGGTCCTTCGCGATCTTGCCGCCCTCACGGAACGTCTTGGCAATGAGCTTTGTGTTGGCCTTGGCATTGGCAGCCCAGTCATGCACGGACGCGGCGGAGTCGATGCGCACGACGCCATTCGGGCGGACGCCCAGCTCGCGGAGGCGCTTGGCAATGCGGCACGCCTTGCGGACGGACGCGACCCAGTTCGCGCGCTTGGCCTCGTCGCCCATCGCCGACCCATCGAACCACACCGGAGCCACCACGGAGCCCACCACGAACCCCTTCGCGCGGACCTTGTCGGCCAACGCCCGGATGCCGTCGTCCGAGATGTCGATGTCCACGTGGGGGTTGTAGAGGAAGAGGTCCACGCCATCGAAGCGCGCGCCGTTGACCTCGGCCTTGGCGGTGAGGTCGAGCATGGTGTCCAGGTCGATGCAGGGCTCCGCCCCGGGGCTGCCCTTGCCCACGAGGCCGGGCCACATGGCGTTGTGGAGCTTGGGATAGTTGTTGGGCGGCGGCGCGGCGGGTGCGGGCGCGGGTGCGGCCTTCTTGGCGGATGCTGCTTTGCTCATGGCGAGGTGACTTGAAGTGGAGAGACGACGCCCCGTGTTTGCCGCAAAGAGGCCCTGCGGGGCAAGAGCGAGTTCGGGAGGCGGGAGGCGGGAGGCGAGCCTTGGGGCGAATGGGTTCGGTTCGTCTCCCACGACGTCGTGGATGCACGACGCGGTTGCCGCCGCCGGTTTTCAGGCGTGAAACCTTTTGCCGTGTCGGGCTCTCTTCACCTTCGCATGAAGCTTCCCTTGCTGGTCGCCGTGGTCCTCGGCTGCGCCCATGCGCTGGCCCAGGATTCCAAGAAAACTCCCGCCACCAACCCGCCCCGGCCCGCTCGACCGGCGCCCGTCCAGTCGCCCGAGCTCCACCCCGACGGCTCCGTGACGTTCCGCCTGCGTGCGCCCAAGGCCACGGAGGTCAAGGTTTCGGGGCAGTTCGGGAAGGAAACGGTGCTCGCCCGGGACGAAAACGCCCAGGACGCCGGGTTGTGGACGGCGACGGTTCCCAACGTCCCGGCGGGCGTTCACGAGTATCGGTTCGTGGTGGATGGCCTCGCGGTGATCGACCCGCAGAACCCCTGGGTGAAGCCGCAGCGCTGGCCCAACACGAGCATCCTGCATGTTCCTGCGAACCCGCCCGCGCCCTGGGACCTCCAGGACATCCCGCACGGCACCGTCCACCTGCACGACTACCGCTCGAAGGCCCTCGGCGCATGGCGCCGGGTGGTCATCTACACCCCGCCCTCCTATCCCAAGGGCGGCAAGCTCCCCGTCCTGTACCTGTCCCATGGCTACAGCGACAACGAGGGATCCTGGACCGTGCATGGCAAGGCGCATTGGATCCTCGACGCCCTCATCGCCTCCGGGCGCGCCCAGCCCATGATCGTGGTCATGCCCGACGCCCATCCCATCGCGCCGGGTTCGATTGGGTTCGAGGAGTACGCGCCCAAGAACTCGGCGGCCCTGTGCGACGAGTTGGTGCAGGACCTGATCCCGCTGGTGGAATCGAACTACCGCGTCGTGGCGAAGCCGTCAGCGCGCGCCTTCGCCGGCTTGTCGATGGGCGGGCACCATGCCTTCACCGTGGCGCTCAACCACCACGACCGCTTCCATTGGATTGGGGCGTTCAGCGCGGCGCCGCCCAAGCGGGAGACGGTGACGTCCGCGCTCGAGACATCGAAGGCCGTGAACCAACACCTCCGCCTCCTGTGGGTGGCGTGTGGCACCAAGGACTTCCTCATCGAGCAAAACCGGTCGTTCCATGGCCTCCTGGATTCCAAGGGCGTGCGGCACCAGTACGTCGAGACCGAGGGCGACCATTCGTGGCCGGTGTGGCGGCGGTACATGGTGGACTTCGTTCCGAAGCTCTTCCGGTAGGAGGCCCGATGAACGACGAGGTCCGGCGGTTGATCGAGGTGCATCGGCTCGTGCCGTTGCCGGTGGAGGGGACGTTGTTCCGGGGCACGTGGCGGTCGCGTCGCGAGCTTCCGAACGGCAAGCCCATGGGGACGGCGATGATCGGGCTTTATTGCGAGGATCCACCGAGCCTCTCGTTGTTTCACCGGTTGACGGAGGACGAGGTGTGGCACTTCTACGGCGGCGGGACGATCCGGCTCATCCTGCTGCACCCGGACGGGCGGGACGAGGACGTGTACCTAGGGCATGGGCCCGGGCAGCACGTGCAATACGTGATCCCTGCGGGGACGTGGCAGGCAGGCCATGTGGTGCCCGGGGGCGGCCATGCGTTGTTTGGGTGCACGCTCGCGCCGGGTTTCGTGGACGCGATGTTTGAGGGCGGCACGCGGGCGGCGTTGATCCGCGATTATCCCCGGCGTGCCCCGGACATCGAGCGCCTCGCCTGCCCCGACCACGAGACCCGGATGCCGGGGAACGTGGCGACGTAGGCGGGCGCGGGCGATTGCCGAGGTGGGCGCTGGGAAGCCCGTGCTTGCCTCGGCCGACGTCGTCCATAGGCTGGCCCCGCATGACGTCGCAGCTTCAACAGTACCTGCCAGTCCTCATGTTCCTGCTCGTGGCCATTGGGTTCGCCGGCGGCACCCTCGCGTTCTCCGTGATCGCGGGGAAGACGGGCCGCCGCACCAAGGTGAAGGACTCGGCCTATGAGTGCGGCATGTTGCCGGAGGGCCACGGGTCGGCGCGGTTGTCGGTGAAGTTCTACCTCGTGGCGCTGCTATTCGTGCTCTTCGACATCGAGGTGGTGTTCATGTACCCGTGGGCGGTGACCTACCGCGAGATGCTCAAGGCCGACGCCGCCTTGGTCTTGGGGGGCATGCTGTCGTTCCTCGGCATTTTGTTCGTGGGATACCTCTACGCCCTCAAGAAGCAGGCCTTCGACTGGAAGCGCTAAGGTGGGCGTGGGCGTTGGCGCCCATCCCACGACCTCCCCGAGCCCCCCTTCCTTTTCCCCGCAAACCTTCCTACGGCGCCTCAAGCGGCGCCCTGCCTCCATGCCCGTCCAGATCAAGTTCGGAACCAGCGGTTGGCGCGGGTTGATCGCCCGCGACTTCACCTTCGACAACGTCCGCGTCGCAGCCCAAGGGGTGGCGCAATGGTGGAGGTCGGAACTCGACCGGCCGGGGTCGCCCATCCACGGGCGCAAGCCGGTGGTGATCCTGGGCCACGACACGCGGTTCCTCGGGCGGGAGTTTGCCCTCGCCGTCGCGGAGGTCCTCGCGGCGTCGGGACTTCAACCGTCCCTCTGCGAGCGAGACACCCCCACGCCGGTCATCGCCCACACCATCCGCAAACGGAAGGCCATCGGCGGCGTCAACATGACCGCCAGCCACAACCCGGCGGAGTACCAAGGCTTCAAGTTTTCGGTCCACAACGGGGCCGGCGCGCCCCCGGAGGTCACCCGCGAGGTCGAGGCCAACATCCGCCAGCTCCAGCAGCAGGGCTGGTCCTTCAAGGGATCCATCGTCGGCACCTACTCCTGCAAGACCCTCGATCCCGCGCCCGACTACTTCGCGCAGGTGCGCCGCCTCATTGACTTCGAGGCCATCCGCAAGGCCCGGCTCAAGGTCGCGGCGGAGTTCATGTATGGGACCGGGCGCGGCTACCTCGACACCTTGCTGGAGGAGGATGGCGGGGCGCGCGTCCTGCGGTTTCACAACACTCTCAACCCCTCCTTCGGCGGGCATCATCCCGAGCCCAACGCCGAGGGAATGGCCGCCGCGCGACAGGCCATCCTCGAAGGCAAGGCCCAGCTCGGCCTCGGGCTCGATGGCGACGCCGACCGCTTTGGCATCGTGGACCGCGACGGCACCTGGCTCACGCCCAACCAAGTGCTCGCCCTCGCCCTGCACCATCTCCGAAAGAACCGTGGCTGGACCGGCTCCGTTGTCCGGACGGTCCCCACCAGCCACCAGGTGGATGCCGTCGCGCGCCTTCTCGGCGTCCAGGTCCACGAGACGCCCGTCGGCTTCAAGTACATCGGCGCGCTCATGGAATCCGAGCCCATCATCGTGGGCGGCGAGGAATCCGGCGGGCTCAGCGTGAAGGGGCACGTGCCCGAGAAGGACGGCATTCTGGCGTGCCTCGTGATGGCCGAGTTGGTGGCGGTGGAGCGGCGCCCGCTTGGGGCCGTCCTGGCGGACCTGTCACGGCAGGCGGGGGAGTTTCACACGGACCGCATCAACGTGGCGGTGCCGCCGGAACGCAAGGAGGCGCTGCTGGCACGGCTCGCCCAAGGCATGGACACGTTCGCGGGCAAGCCCGTGCGCGAGTTCATCACGAAGGACGGCTTCAAGTTCGTCCTGCCCAACGATGAATGGGTCGCATTCCGGGCGTCCGGGACGGAACCCCTCGTTCGTTGCTACCTGGAGGCCAAGTCGGCGGCGGGCCTGCGCAAGCTCGCATCCGCCGCACGCAAGGTCCTGTCGGCCTGACCCGCCGGGCCCATCACCGATGCCCGGTCCCCATGGGTCGCGTGGCCCCGGTCGCCACCAACCCACGACGGGGTGGACCGTAGATGGGTTGCATCTTCCATCCGCGCACTTCCTTTGCCACGGCTGGACCCCCGCGACTCACCAGGCTCACCCCGACGTCCCCGGGCTCATGCCGATGCGGTGCCAGCACCGCGATGCGGTCGTTCGCAAACACCTCGATGATCGACCCGTCCACGAAGATCCGCAGCTCGAGGTCCTCGCCCGACCCCAGCTCGAACGGAATCCGCGTGCCCCCCATCCACAACGTCCGCCCCGGCGCATCCAACACGATGGGAAAACCGTCCGTGTCCGATGCATTCCCATGCACCTGGACCCCACCGTGGAATCCCGGCCACCCATGGAACACCACCCGCAGCTCCAGCGCGTCCCCGGAAAGGCTCCGGAGCCGATGGGACGTGTTGGCCGCCACGACCACCGGGCCCTCGGACCGGCCCCCGTGGCGAAGCGCTTCCAGCTCACGCAACGGCCGGAGGCGCACCCGTCCGTCGGGTCCAAGGCGAATCTCCCGCGGCAGGCATTGGATGCTGGATTGGATGGGGACGCCCGCGAGCCGTTGCCTCACCCGCGCCCAGGCCCACATCACGCGCCGCCCATCCGGCGTCAACAGGCTCTCGGGCGCGAACAGGTCCGCGTCCTCGTGGCCCACGTCAAAGGCGCACATCCAGTTCAGCCGGCCGTGCGCTTCCGGCAGGAACCTCCCGTCCTGAAACCGTCCCAGGTAATACCGCGCCCCCATCCAATGGCTCAGGCACAACAACATCCAACGATCCCCAATCCGGAACAGGTTGGGACACGAGATGTCCTCGTCCCGGGGCACGTCCAACGCAGGCATGCGCTCATGAAGCAGCCGCCCCAGGTACTCCCAGTGCCGCAGGTCCCGCGACGTCATCCAGTGCGGGTCCTTGCCCCCTGAAATCGCGTAGTACGCATCCCCGTCCACCCAGCAGTCCGGGTCCCAGTGCCGCATCTCGGGCAAGGAGCCGGACGCCGTCCTGGGCTCCACGGGCATCGGCTTCGACCACCGCTCCAGCAGGTCGTCCTCCGCCACCGCCACCTGGTTCCGACCCGACCCCGCGCCGTGGTAGATGATGGCCGGGCGCCCTGCCTTCGTGACAAAGGCCGTCCCGCTGAAGATCCCATGCCCCATCGTCGCCGGCGTCAGCGTCGTGGGATGCCACCGCCAATGCACCATGTCCCGGCTCGACACATGCGCCCAGGAGGCGCCCGACGGACCCTCGTAAAGGTAGTGAAGGTGGTAGCGCCCCTTCCAATACAGGCCCGCGTTCGGGTCGCCCGGTGCCGTCGTGCCCGGGTGCGCAAGGTGGTACGTCAACCACGTGGCAGGCGGCCGCTCCGGGAACTTCGGCGTGTCGGCCGGCGCATGGTTCGTCGTCGCAGCGGCGGACGAGGCGAGTGTTGGCATCAGCATCAGCATCAGCGCCGCCACCAGCGTCCGCGTTGGCATGGCCGTGCCCATGGCGACTTGGGCGCGTGCCGGCGTTGGCCACCATCGGCCCGTGCTCGGGCGCTGCGTCGCGTTCATGGGCGCGGCTCCCGTCCCAGGTGCCGGCGCAGGAACCGGAACGTCCCCTCACCATGGATCTCGTGCCCGCCCACGAACCATTCGATCTCGCAACGCCCCGGCAACCGGAGCCGCGCCTCGTACAAGCGCCGCACCTTGGCGAACTCCAGCCCCACCTGCTCGTCCGCGCCCACGGGGTCGTCATGCCCGCGCTCCACCATGAACGGCCTTGGGGCGATCAGCGCGGCCATCTCCGCGTACCCAAACGTGGCCCCAAGGTTGAACTCGAAGATGTAGGGCTCCGGCTGGAACACGTAGCTGTAGTCGCTGTCCGTCGACGTCGTCTTCCACGTCCACTCGTTGAAGTCGCCGGACACGACGGTCAGGGCGTAGCCGTCCACGAGGAGCGGGATGCGCATCGCCGTCTTCCCGCCCCACGAGAGGCCGTACAACCCGATGCGGCCCGGCTCGACGAACGGCTGCGTGCGCAGCCAATCCACCACCCGCTGGTGCATCGCCGCCACATACGCGTACTGCGTCAGCCCCACGCTGTTGCACTGCCGCACCAACGCGTCCGGCGGCGGGAACATCATCAACGGCGAGAACGTCACGAACCCCTCCTCCGCCAGCTGCGCCGCAAACGCGTGGTATGCGCCGTCCTTGTCCCGCACAAGCTGCTCCGGGTGCCCGCCGCCACCGTGCTGGCACACGACCACCGGCCGCCGCTCGCCCGCCCGGAGGCCCTTCAGCACCACCAAATACCCAAACGCGTGCGCCCCCGGGTACGCGTCGATTTGGACCTCGTAGCACGCCCACCTCGCCTCGTCATGACGCAGCCGCGTCCGCGCCCGAAGGGGCACGGGATGCGCCTTCAACCGCCCCAGAACCTCCCCGCGCAGGTGCTCGACGTACGGGCCCCGGGTCGCCTCGTGCCGTTCCACCGACGAGGAATCCAAGCCCGCCATGAAGGCGGCGCGCTCCTGGGCGCTGCGCGCCAGCAAGGCTTGGTTGTGCCGCTCGATCTCGCGCATCTGGCGCCGCTGCCGTTCCCGCGCGTCGCTGCGTGTCCCCAAGACCTCCACGGCCCCGGTCTCCCGCGCCAACGTTGTCCCAGGGCTCAATGCCCCCAGCAACGCGACCAACGACTCATCCGTGCCAAACGATCCCTGCCCCGCCCCGCTCACGACCAACCGAAGGCCCGCCGGCGGATGGATTACACCCGCCAGTTCCCGCGCCCGTTGCACCTCCGCCTGCACCGCGTCCAACGGCGGCGTCCGCAACACGCCCGTGCTCCCGCCGGGTGACGCCACCGAAACCTCCGGCCCCCGGCACGCCTCCACCACCAGCGTCCGCGGCAGGACCAACGTCGCCACCTCCGCGTCCCCAAACCACGTCGTCCACGAGAACACGGCCCGGTCCAACGGCTCCGTCCACGGTTGCCGCCGTGACTCGAAGTATCCCGACACCACCGCCGCGTCGATCCGAGTCCAGCGCCGCCGCATGGAACGTCATCAACCCGCCCTCGCCGTGCCCGAACACGCCCACCGACTCGTGGTGTCGGCCCAGCCAATCGACGGCGGCGAGGACCTTCTGCACCTCGTAGCCGATCAGGTGCCGGCCCAGTTGATACGCCGGCCGGAACAGGAACTCCCGGCTGCTCATCGGCTGACGCGAGTACGCCCGGAAGCCGTCCCGTCCGCGAACCTCGACGGTGCGGTCGATCAACGTGGGCACCAACACGCGGCAACCGCTCTCGGCCAGGCGGCGCGCGAACTGCGACGCGGCCGCCACGCCGGGTTCCACGCCGCACACCTGCTCGGGCGTGTGCGCGCAATCCGGGATGGCGACCACCCCCGCCACCGGCGCGCGTCCACGCGGCTCCAGCAACAACCCTTCCCCATGCACGTCCCCAAACACCGGCCAACGCACGCGAAGCACGTCATGGTGCGGCCCCCGCGCCACCAGGGCTGGCTCGTCCACGGTCCCCACCCATTCCGGTGATCCAAAGGGCACGCGCGCATCCCGGATCCCAAGCATCCGCGCCAGCCGCGCGCGGTTCGTCTCGACCGACCGGTTGTAGGCATCGGCCGATCCAAAGTCCCGGGTCCAATGACGTCCGCGCTCCGCAACAGCGCGCTCGACCTCGCCCTGGATCACCGCGTGCCAGTTGCCCAGCCCGCCGTGGCTGGCTGGCAAGGGTCCGGTGCCCGGCAAGACGGCGGGCGACGGGTCCGCCCCCAGGGCCGGCCCGAGCCACGGCGCGATCCATAGCGCCACCAACGCCCGGATAACGCCGACACGGCACGCCGCAAGCCCGTGCCACGAGCGGCGCGGGCCCCGCAGTGGGGATGATTCGCGTTCGAGAGTCGGCTTCATGCGGCTTCCTTCCATCTTGAACCCAGATCAAGGCCCGGCGAGCACCGAGTCCGGCAGCATCGTCGCGCGCAGGGCGTGAACGTGGCGTCCGACCCCGCTGGCCGACGTCACGTCCCATAGCGACGTCCGCATCTGCCGGAGCGCGAGGACGGAAAGGATTTCCCCCGAGATCCAGCCCGTCTCCATCGAGTACAGGCTCCACCCGACGTCGGCGTCGCTCCCCCAATACTCCCAGCGGCGAAAGTCGAACCCGCGAAACCACCCGCCATCGAGGCGCGGCTGGGCGTCGCTGCGGACCTGGATGCGGCACAGGAACCGGGCCAGGCGATCCTCGGCCTCGCGGAACGAGGCCTCGCCCGTGGCGGCGGCGGCCTCGTGCAGGCCCACCAACGCGAAGTTGGCAGTGTAGAGCAGGTCCGTGTTGGGGTCGCCATTCGACTGGATGAGGGTCGTCTCGGAGGTGCCGTAGGCGTCGTTGCTGGCAGGCCCTTGGCGGATCTTGGTGAGGATCGCGCCGCTGGCGTCCATGTCGCCCGTGAGGTCGGCCGCCACGCGTCGCAGCCAACCGCGGTGTTCCGGCGTGTCGTCGAGCCGCACGAGCCACGCAAGCGGCAGGAGCATCCGGGCGCGTTCCTGGTTGAACTGGTCGTTGGTGGCGGACCAGCCCCCGGGATAGGCCGACATCATCCGACGGATGCCCCGCGTCGCGCGCTCGCGGAAGACCGGGAGGCCCGTGGCCCTCGCGCCCCAGAGGAGGCATGCCTGCACATAGGCCTGGAAGTGCGGCGACGCGTCCACGGACTCGCCCTTGAAATGCCGTTCCCATCCCCCGGACGCCAGCGTGGGCACGTCCGTGCTGGCCGGCACGAAGCCCTCGCGGCTCGTGAGGCGCAGCATCGCGAGGAGTTGCCGGGCCATGCGCTCGTCCCAACGCCCGCTGCGGAGCGCCGCCGACGTCCGCACCAACCCCAGCCATGCGCGGGCGTTGTCGTCGCCCCACACCTGGTGATGCCCGTGCGCGCCGTGGTAGTACCGCGGCACGTCGTTCCAGCCCGCCAGCCCGAACGCCGGATGCGCCGGGTCCGCAAACTCGCCGTGGTACAACCGCGACCGGTTCACCAGCCAATCCGCGAGGTTGCCACCTACCCGCCGGAACCCCGCGTCGCCCAACGCCCGCCCCGCCAACGCCAACGCCCCCGCCGACTCGCCCACGTCGTCCGCCCGCCGCCACCACAAGACCGCCTGCGATCCGTCGTGGTAGATCCTTGAGCGAAAGCCCTCCAGCAACCCGTGGCTGCCGTCGCCCGAGGGCGCACCCGGCGCGACGCCCGGGCCCGCCCGATGCCCGTCCGGCCAGTCCGCCGTAGGCGGGCCATGGTTCGATGGCCGTTCATAGAGCGCTTCCCACGAGGGATGCACCAGCAGCCCCGACTTCCGATACCACTCGGCCCCGCGGCGCAGGGTCTTACGTTCCACGTCGGCCGGCAGCGCTGCCTCGCGCGCGAACCAGGGCCGGACGGTTGGCGTCCAGCGCAACGGCGGGATCGCCGCGCCCGGTTCCACCCATTGGAGAATCATCCTCCACACCGGCTCCCACGCGTCCGTCGGGGCATAGCGCGCCGTCACAAACTGGCTCAGCTTCGTCGTCGCCACTAACACGCCGCCCTCCGGATGCTCCAGCAGGATCGGGTGCACGTCCCGCGCCGGAATGCCATGCAGGGCGTCGTCGTAGCCCGCCACGTGCGCGATCACCAGGTGCGCCCGCGGCGACTCCGTTGGCAGGTAATGGCAGTCGTGGACCATCAGGATGCGACCCCTGCGCAGGCGGTCGCCGAAGGCGTCGCTCGCCACGACGGCACGCTCCAGGATGTTGCCCCATGTCCCCGTCCGCAGGGTCTTGGGCTCGCCCAGCGCCATGCCCGGGACCCGCGCCGGATACTCCACGTAAAGCCGTACACCCTTGCGTCGGGCCGTCTCGAACACGTCGGCTCCCACCTGCGTGCGCCCGCCCGGATACCCATCCGCCAGAACCAGGACGCCCGACCCGCTGGGCGCGGCTGTCACGGCCGCCATGGCCCCGTCGAGGCGCTCGATGCGTGCTCCCGACGCCCGCAGCACCCGCACGAGGTCGTTGTCCGGCCTCGCCACGATGCGCCACGGCGACGCGGCCACGGCCCATGGCGCGGCCAGCCATCCGGACATCCATCCGAGGACGGCGAGCACGACCGGGTGGAACCCCCGGGGGAAAGGGGCGCGGTCAGACTTTGCCGCGACGCGGCGGGCGGGATGAACGAGGCACTTCCACATGGGGATGGCACGCAGGCTGCCAAAAGGCCCGCGTCCATGCCCAGCCTCGCGCTCCAGAAACCAAGGGAAACGTCCACCACGTCCCACGCCCGCCTTGGACGCGTCCGTTGGGCTTGCCGCAGTCTGCGTGCCCTCACGCGGCCGCAGCATCCCATGCCACCTGTGCCGCGAAGGGCTGGGCTGGCCCGGCGGCCCATCCGCCGTTCACGGGCGCGCTTCGATGGGAATGCCTCCCCCCCGCGCGCCCAGCACCCGAGCCGTGCGATGGAAGATGTCGGTGGGCACGCCCAGGCTTTGCTTCAAGGCCACGTCGCGGTCCCACGCATTTGTGATCGCGGCCACGGCCCACATCTGTTCCTGCGTGAGGCGGTCCGGGTAATACCACGGCGACACCAATGCCGTGTTCATGAGCGGGAAGTCGGACCCATACATCAGCCGGCCCTCCAAGCCCGGCTCCGCCAACGCCTCGCGCAGCCGGCCCAGCCGGTTCGCCTGGGTCAGCGCCGAGATGTCCGCGTACAGCCGCGGATACTCACGCATCAACGCAACGAGCCGGTCGAAGTCCCGTTGCCCTTCGTTCTCGCCACCGGCCGCCGCATGGCCGGCAATGACCGTCACCCCCAAAGACAACGGCAACCGCAGCCGCGCCGGGTCTGCCAGCTCGTCGCGCGCCCACGCGAAGCTCCGCTCCTTGCCCGTGTGCGAGAGCAAGGGCAGCCCCAGCTCCGCCATGCGCCGGTAGAAGGGCTCCAGCGCCGGGTCCGCCGGGTCGATGTCCATGATGGATGGGATCCACTTCACCAGGACCGCGCCTTGCGCCGCGACGGCATCCAGTCGGGCCAGGGCATCCTTCCGGCGCGGGTGGATGGAGGCTCCGAAGCGGAGGCACGGATGCCGCGCGACGCCGCGGGCGACGAAGTCGTTGGGCACGTGGACCTGCGTGCGCAAGGGGTCCAGTTCGCCGTCTGAGTTGACCCAGCCATCGAGGGCAAGGATCACGGCGGCATGGACGTTCGACGCGCCCGCGACCTGGGCTGCCACGCGGTCCACGAGGACGTCGTCGCCCTTGGCCGCCAGTTCCTCGCGGGTCGTGCCGAACGCGGCGAGGTACACCCCAAACTTCCACGAGCCCGCCAGCTCCGGAGACACGAGGCAACCCGACCCGCCGGCGCCGATGCCCGCCACGTGCGCGTGCAGGTCGATGATGGGCGGTGGCGGCAGGGGCTGGGGCGCGCGATAGGGGCCGCGCCATCCCAGGACATGGCATCCACCCAACAGCAGGCCGGCGACCAGGGCCAGCCACCACGGCCAACGGCGAAGGATTCGATGTGCGGTCTTCATTCGGAGGTGCGAGCCACGGGATGCGGCCCGGAACACCCTTTCACCGTGATCCGCCTGGGTGGGAATCGAAGAACTCAATCCCGACATCGGCCCGCGCGCCGGGCCGCGCCACCGAGGCGCCTCACGCGCTCGCCACGGGCAGCTCCATGAACGCGTAGCAGAGCAGGTGCAGGATGGTCATCTGGGCGTCCTCGACCCGCCCGTAGTGCGTGTCGTTGATGACGATCAACTGGTCCGCCAGCTCCGCCAGCCTGCCGCGCTTGGCCCCGACCAACGCGATCGTCCGGACCCCGTTGGCACGACACCATTCCATCGTCTTCACGAGGTTGGGGGAGTTGCCGCTGACGCTGATCCCGATGAACACGTCGCCCGCGCGTGCGTAGTTGATCAACTGGCGGACGAACACCTCGTCGTAGCTGTAGTCGTTCCCCAGCGCGGTCATCCACGCGACGTTGTCCGTCAGGGAGAGAACACGGAAGCGGCGGCCCAGCTTGTCCGACGCGCCCTTGCCGAGATCGACGGCAAAGTGGGACGCGTTGGCGGCGCTGCCGCCGTTGCCAGCCACGAAGATCTGGCGGTCCTCCACCCATGCCTTGCGAAGGGTCTCGACGAGCCCCGCCAAGGCCTCGGGCTGGAGTGAGGCCAACGTGGCACGCTGCGCCTCCAGGTAACGGGCAATCCAATCGTTCATGCGCCCAAGGTTGCCCCCAAGCCCCGCTGCCCGTCGAGCGGGCAAGGGTCCGCGGGACGCACGCTCGCGTGCATGGCCGCAGCGTCCCGCTTCACCGTCTCGGTTTGGGATGCCTGCGCGCCCGCCAGGCCCGGGCCTCGCCCAGGAAATTGGCCATGATGCGATGTGACACCTCCGGCGTGCCCGCCATCTCGATGTGGAACTGCGCCGCGTACACGGGTGCGTCATGAAGCCGAAGGCACTGGATCCGCGTCAGGCCCTTGGGGCCGTTCGTGGCGATCCATCGCCAACCCTTGGGAACAAGCTCGATCTGGCCGCAGTGGCTCTCCATTACGGTGAACGCGTCGGGAAGGCCGGCAAAGGCGGAGTCGGGCCCGACCTTGCGGATGGCCATCGGCCCGCGCTCGAACGTGCAGTGCTCGTATCGGCCACAGGCCAAGGGCCTGCCGGGTGTGTGCCCGATGTGGCCGTACAAGGGGGTGAGGGGCCTCCGAGGATCCCGGCAATGCGGGCAATCCCAGGGCTGTTCCACCCCGTACTCGGAAACCAACGACAAGCCCTGCGCGCCGCCGCACGACGCCCAAAGCGGGATCGAGCGGTTGCGAAGCACCTGTTGGATGCCCCGCCAGTGGCTGCGGTCCACCTCGCACCAGTCCTTGAAGCTGCCCGAGAGGAACGCCGCCAACGGCCGTGGCTCGGCCTTAAGGAAGTCATCGTCAAAGTCCACCAGCCAGACCTGTTGCGCCTGCAACCGCGCGTCCGTCTCGCGAGCCAACGGGATGAACTCCTGCCCATGCCCCGGCAGCCCGCCGTCATGGGTCACGTTTACCGCTACGACCCATTCGGGGAACGGCACCGCTGCGCCCGGCCCGTAAAACTCCACCTCGCGCAAGACCGGGAACCCACCTGACGCCCCACGGATCTCACACCGGACCCAGCGCACCCGCTCCGCCCGTTCCAACCGATGCAACCGGAACGTCCGTCGTTCCGCCGCTTGTTCCGCCCCCGCCATGGGCCGCCATGTCCGGCCGTCGGCGCTCCCTTCCCATGAGTAGGCCGTCGGCGCGTGTCGCAACACGAAGTCGTGGTCGCCGTGGACCTGGAGGATGGCTCCCACGACTCGGGGCTCCGCGAACTCCGCCTGCCACCACCAACGGTTCGTCCCGGGTTCGCCTGCCCAGGACCGGTCCGTCGTGAAACGGTCCCCGTCCATCGCGAGCGCCGGGCCGCGCCCGGGCTGGTGGCTGCTGGCGAGGAAGCAGGGAGCCTCGGCCGCCATGGCCACGGCCCCCAGCAGCCAGGCTGCCAACACGGCGAGGCCCTCAAGGTCCGGAAGCGGCCAAAAACAGCCCGGCCCAAGGACGCCGTGCCCGGCAGCGGACGCCCGGGCGGTTGTCGATCCCCGGGAACCGTGGCAGGCTCGAGGCATGAAGGGGCGCGTTGCAACGATTCGCTGGCAGGGCTTCATGATGGCTGCAGCCATTTGGACGACCGCCATGGCCAAGGAAACCGGCAAGCCCGGGCAACGAACCATCCACCAGGGGCCGGTAAAGGTCCTGCGGGGCTTCGATGCCAACAAGAACGGCCGCATCGACGGGCCTGAGGTGGAGAAGCTGCGCGAGGCGTTCGCAGGTGCCATGCACCACGACCTCTCCCGATACGACCTCAACTCCGATGGCAAGCTCGACGACCGCGAGGTATCCAGCATCCGGCTCAAGGCCAGCACCGTGCCGCCCCGGTCGCCAGCCCCCGGCGTGGAGGACGCGCCCGTAAAGTAGCGTCCGAAGGGAGCCTCCGGATGGCCTGCGGTGCGCATGGCCGTCCCGTCACCACCAGAAGGCCGGGTCGTCGTTCGTGCGCACCTCCATCTTCCTGAAGGGCGTCCACGCCGTGTGGCCGTCGAGGTACAGGAGGTTGCCTCCATTGGGCATGCTGCCGTTCAGGTGGGCGCTCTGGTGCCCCTTCCATCCGCCGTCCACGCGCACGTATCGATTCCGGGTCCGGTCCGCCATGTTGCTGCCCACGGACAACGTCGCGTCGGCGATGATGACGCGCTCGGAGGATCCGGGGTTGAACTCGGACGTGCCGATGCGCCATGGCTTGGGGTTCAGGGATTCCGTGATGTTGGTGGACCGGACGCGCCCGGCACCCTCGAAGGCAAACGCATACCCGGCCACCCGGTAGCCCGACTCGGTGCGCGTCAGCTCGTTGGTCGAGTCCGTGGTGAAGCGCCACAGCTCGTTGTTGTTCTGCTTCGCGAAGCCGGGGCAGTACAGGATGTTCCGTTGGCCGCCATTCTTGACGATGGCGTTGGCGGCGGCGGCGGGGATGTCCCACGGCCACACGGCGCCGGCGCAGTTGGGGAAGCGGTCTTTGTTGTCGTGGGCGTACATGATCGTGGCCACGCCCAGTTGCTTGAGGTTGCTGTTGCACCGGATGACGAGGGCGCGCGACTTGGCCTTGGCCAACGCCGGGAGCAACATCCCGGCCAGGATCGCGATGATCGCGATCACCACGAGCAGCTCAATCAAGGTGAAGGCGGCCTTCGAGCCCGGGCCGCGCGCCTGCAGCGATTTCATCATGGGAGGGGGAACGCCAGGAAATCATGCCGGGCATCCCGGCCCACGGGCCAGCCTGAACTTTCCCGGCAAAACCGGGCTCGCCGACGCGGCAGGTCAACGGCGAGGCGGGGCGGGCGGCACCGCGATGGTGGCGGATCCGGAAACCACGGGCTGCACCAGGTGCGGCGCCGTGTACCGGGCAATCACCGTGACATGTGCACGCTTGGGGGGGGCGCCCGTCCAAGGAAGGCTGAGCTGGTAGCCGGTGCCGAGGCCGGAGTCGCCGGCGAATGGCTTGAGTTGCTCGGGCGTGAACGTCCACGTGGCGGCAGGCGCGGACGGAAGAGCCTTCCCGGGCGGCAATGGACCCTCAAAGGCCAGGATTTCCAGGGTTCCCGTGCGGATCGGCTGCCCATGGGCCTGCCGCGTCGATGTGGCAAACACGCGAACGGCAATGGCGTCGGGGCCGGGCCTCTGATGCAGCCGGATGGCCACGGGCATCCCAAAAAGATGCACGGCGTTGATCGCTTCGTGGTTACCGGACCGGCCGCTGGCGCACGAGGCCAGCACGAAGGCCGCAAGCAGGGAACCGCAACGGGCGAGCCGAGTTGGCGCGTTGCTGTACCCGCTCATGTTCCTGTCTTGTTGGCGACAAAGCACCACGACCCGACGCGGGCCGGCCATGAGGTGTTCAAGGGGCTTCGCGGGCATGCCCGCCCGGTGACGGAGCCGGATGCGGTGGATCCGCGCGTGCAGCGTGGCGGAGGGCTTGGGACGAAGGCCCCATCCCTTCCGCTGTCGGCTCGCCATTCGCCGCTCTCCGTTCGCCACCCGGCAGCACCCTCCGCAGTGCCGAGGCGCCACGTTCACCATGGATCTCCGCATCCCGCCCGCCTTCGTCCGCTCCGCAGCAACGCCTCTGCGGCAATGGAGGGCCGTGCCGCCATCCGCCTGCCAATGACGTCCAAAGATTGGGGATGAATTGAGAGGGAGCCTTGGCCATCGTACCCGAAATCGCATGGGCACGAACTCCACTCGCTGGGCGCGGCTGGGCTGGATCTTGGGATGGGTTCACTGGGCGGCCGTGGCCGCGCCCGTGGACTTTTCCCGCGAGGTCCTGCCCATCCTCTCGGACCATTGCTTTCATTGCCATGGGCCCTCGGACACGGGTCGCAAGGCGGGCTTGCGGCTCGACCTGCGCGAGGAAGCGGTGAAGGAAAGGAAGGGGCGCGCCGCGTTGGTGCCGGGCAAGCCAGAGGCCAGCGAGCTGGTGCGCCGGCTCGACCTCCAAGACCCGGACGAGGTCATGCCGCCGCCCGAGACGCACAAGCCCTTGTCCAAGCAGCAAAAGGACACGCTGCGCCGCTGGGTGGCCGAGGGCGCGCCCTGGGGCAAGCACTGGGCCTTCGAGCCCGTGGGCAACCCGTCGGTCCCGCAACCCAAGGAAAAGGGCTGGGGCCACAATGACCTCGACCGGTTCGTCCTCGCGCGCATGGAAACGGCGGGCCTGCATCCATCCCGCTCGGCGGCCCCGGCCGAGCTGGCCCGGCGCGTGGCGCTCGACCTGACCGGGCTCCCCCCTTCGGAGACGGAGGTGCGCGCCTTGCAGTCCGACCCGTCGCCGGCCGCCTACGACGCCTACGTGGACCGGTTGCTGGCGTCGCCAGCCCATGGCGAGCACATGGCCCGCGAATGGCTCGACCTCGCGCGCTATGCCGACACCTACGGGTTCCAGTCGGATGTCGAGCGGGACATGTCGCCCTGGCGTGACTGGGTGGTGCGTTCGATCAACGCGAACCTGCCCTACGACCAGTTCCTCACGTGGCAACTTGCGGGCGACCTGTTGCCGGGGGCCACGCAGGAGCAGGTCTTGGCGACGGCCTTCAACCGCCTCCATCGCCAGACGAACGAGGGCGGCAGCATCGAGGACGAATGGCGCCAGGAATACGTCTCAGACCGGGTCCACACCGTCGGCACCGCCATGCTCGGCCTCTCGCTCGAGTGCAGCCGTTGCCACGACCACAAGTACGACCCCATCTCCCAGCGCGACTACTATTCCATCGCCGCGTTCTTCAACAGCATCGACGAGTCCGGCCTGTACTCCCACTTCACGACGGCGACTCCCACGCCCACGATGTTCCTGTACCGCGAGGGCGAGCAACGTCGGCACGACGAGCTGCTCCGGGCGGTGACGGGGGCCAGTGAACGCCTCGCCGCCGCGCTCCAGGCGTCCGCCATCCCCGCGCCACCGCCCGTCCCGCGCTCCCCTGCCCCGTTGGCATCGTATACGTTCGAGAAGGCCGAGGGCGGCAAGTCGCCCAACGGCGTCTCCACCAACGGAGCCGCCGAGGGAGCGGTGCGACTCGTGGACGACCGGGGCGGCAAGGTCCTCGAGTTCAACGGGGATGATTCCGTCTCCTTGCCCGGCATCGGCCGCTTTGGGCGAAACGACCCGTTCAGCATCGGGCTGTGGCTCAAGCCCGCCGAGGCCCGGCCACGCGCCGTCGTGCTCCACGTGTCGCAGGCATGGACCGATTCCGGGTCGCGCGGCTACGAGCTGGTGCTCGACGCAGGCCGCCCCTTCTTCGGCCTCATTCACTTCTGGCCCGGCAACGCCCTTGCCGTGCGCGGCCTGGACAAGCTGCCCGTGGGCGAATGGTCGCATGTCACCGTCACCTACGACGGCTCCAGCAAGGCCTCCGGCATCGCCCTCTACGTCAACGGCCGCCCCGCCAAGGCCGAGGTCGTCCGCGACCACCTCTACAAGGACATCCGGCACCGGGGCGAGTGGGGCGACTCCGCCGCCGGGTCGTTGTCGCTGACGTTGGGCGCTCGCTTCCGGGACAACGGGTTCCGAAATGGCCGCATCGACGACCTTGTGGTGCACGGCGTGGCGTTGACGCCCTGGGAAGTTCGGGCGTCGGCCGGCGACACGGCTCCGGCCACGTCGGCCGAGCTGCGCGCGTGGCATGCCCACCGGGCGGACCCCGCCGTCGCCGCCGCGCGCGAGGCCACCGCCAAGGCCCGCGCCGCCGAAGACGCCTTCGTCACCGGGTTGAAGGAGATGATGGTGATGCGCGAGATGGACCGGCCCCGGCCCACGCACGTGCTCGCGCGCGGCGCCTACGACGCGCCGGGGGCCTTGGTCGAGCGCGGCGTGCCCGAGCGCATCTTCCCCATGCCCGCCGATCTCCCGCGCAACCGGCTCGGGCTGGCACGTTGGCTCACCGACCCGCGCCACCCCCTCACGTCGCGCGTCGCCGTGAACCGGGCGTGGAAGCTGCACTTCGGCCGCGGGTTGGTTTCCACGGTCGAGGACTTCGGAAACCAAGGCCGCGCGCCCACGCACCCGGAGCTTTTGGATTGGTTGTGCCGCCGCTTCATGGACTCGGGCTGGGACCGCAAGGCGTTGCACCGGCTCATCGTGACGTCGGCCACGTACCGACAGGCGTCGTCGGGCGACGCGGCATCGCGGGCGAAGGACCCGGAGAACGTCTGGCTTGCGCGCGGGCCGCGGCATCGGTTGCCGGCCGAGGTGCTGCGCGACCGGGCGCTGGCCGCGAGCGGCTTGCTCGTGGGGAAGATCGGCGGCCGATCGGTGAAGCCCTACCAGCCTGCCGGGGTGTGGGAGGACGCCGGGACGGGCAAGTCGTACTCGCAGGACCATGGCGAGGCCCTGTACCGCCGCAGCGTGTACACGTTCTGGCGACGCACCGCCCCGCCGCCCTCGATGCTCACGTTCGACGCGCCCTCGCGCGAGGTGTGCACCGCCAAGCGTGAGGCCACCGCCACGCCGTTGCAGGCGCTGGTGTTGCTCAACGACCCGCAGTTCCTCGAGGCCGCGCGCGTCCTCGCGCAGGCCGCATGGCGCACGCCATCGCCCCAGGGCGACGCCCCGAGGCTGGCCCAGGTCTTCCATCGCGTCCTCGGCCGCGACGCGTCCCCGCTCGAGGTCGAGGTGCTGCAACAACTGCTCGCCCAGCAACGCGCCGTCTTCGCCGCCAAGCCCGAGTCCGCCCAGCAATACCTCAAGGTCGGCGAGATCCCGCCCGACGCCTCCATTCCCCCCGCCGAGCTGGCCGCCGCTACGGTGGTCGTCTCCACGTTGATGAACCACGACGAGTTCGTGATGAAGCGCTGAACCCCATGAACGCCCACCCTTCCTTCCACGCGCCCTTCATGGGCGGCCACGGCCCGTGCACCGGGCCCGCGCCCGCGCTCGGCCTCAGCCGGCGCCGCTTCCTCAACCGCTTCGGCATGGGCCTCGGCACCATGGCTTTGGCCGACCTGATGGGGGGCAATGCACGCGCGGCTGCCACGGCGGGCGAGGTCGGCGCCGGCGCATTCCTCAAGGCCACGCACGTCGCGCCCCGCGCCAAGCGAGTCATCTACCTGTTCATGAGCGGCGGCCCGTCGCACCTGGAGACGTGGGACTACAAGCCCGTGCTCAACGAGCGACACGGCCAGGAGCTGCCGGATTCCGTCCGTCGCGGGCAACGGCTGACCGGAATGTCCGGCAACCAAGCGACGCTCCCGTTGGCGGGTTCCGCCTTCAAGTTCGCGCGCCACGGCAAGTCCGGCACCTGGGTGAGCGATCTGCTCCCGCACACCGCCAAGGTCGTGGACGAGCTGTGCGTCGTGCGCTCGTACTTCTCCGAGGCGATCAACCACGACCCCGCCATCACGTTCCTTCAGACGGGCTCGCAGGTGTCCGGGCGGCCGAGCCTTGGCGCGTGGGTCCACTACGGCCTGGGCTCCATGAACGCCAACCTTCCCGCGTTCGTCGTGCTCGTCACCCGCGGCAAGGTGGACCAACCCCTCTACTCGCGTCTCTGGGGACCCGGCTTCCTCCCGTCGGGGCACCAAGGCGTCCAGTTCCGCGCCGGGCGTGAGCCCGTCCTGTACCTCGCCAATCCCCCGGGCGTCGACGACGCCTCGCGGCGCGCCATGCTGGACCGCCTGCGTGACCTCCATGACCTGCAACGCGCCGAGTCCGGCGACGCCGAGGTCGATGCGCGCATCGCCCAGTACGAGATGGCCTACCGGATGCAGTCGTCCGTGCCCGAGGCCGTGGACGTGTCGTCCGAGCCCAAGTCCGTGCTCGACCTGTACGGCCCCGACGTGGCGAAGCCGGGGACGTTCGCGGCGAACTGCCTGCTGGCGCGAAGGCTGGCCGAACGCGGCGTGCGCTTCATCCAGCTTTACCACCAAGGCTGGGACCAGCACGGGGGCCTTCCCGGCGGCATTCGCCAGCAATGCAAGGAGACGGACCAACCGTGCTTTGGATTGCTCACGGACCTGCGCCAGCGCGGCCTGCTCGACGACACGCTCGTCGTGTGGGGCGGCGAGTTCGGGCGCACCAGCTACTCCCAAGGCAAGCTGGGCAAGGAGGACTACGGCCGGGATCATCACCCTCGCTGCTTCTCCGGCTGGATGGCCGGGGCCAAGGTCCGCGGCGGCCTCACCTACGGCCAGACCGACGACTTCGGATACAACGTCGCGGAGAACCCGGTGCACGTGCACGACCTCAACGCCACCATCCTCCACACGCTGGGCATCGACCACGAGCGCCTGACCTACCGGTATCAGGGCCGCGACTTCCGCCTCACCGACGTCCACGGCAACGTGGTGAAGGAGTTGTTGGGATAGGATCCCTCGCGAGCGGGGCGTTCGCGGTCCAGCCAGCAACATCCGGGACGGGACGGCCAGCCACCCTGACCATCCAGCCCTTTCACACGGTTCCCCATGCCCGTCGCGCCCAACCCCGCTCCGTTCCCGCATCCGGGGGAGTACTTGTCGGCCGTGTTGCTCGGGTCGCGCCCGTTGGACGCGCT